>NZ_DFRA01000034.1:0-10480 GCF_002378465.1 Empedobacter sp. UBA3475
TAACAAGGGGAAGATTACACTGTTACTAAAGAAATTGATGACTACGGAAAAGTTACTATCATTGTCACGCAAGAAATGATTGATGAAGCAAAATCGTATATCAAATCCAAAAATTATCCAAAACCAGTTTCTCCAGTAATGCATTACTTAAACTCATTTAATGTAAATATTTACAAAGACAAATTAAAACTTTCTGGGAAAACAGGTGAAGGTGCTAGTATTGTAACAAATACGAACGGAACGTTTTTAACTGTTGAAACTGCAAAATGGGCAAATGCTGTTGCTTACGAAACTTACAATGAAGAAGACGAATTAATTTCTGTTTCTGTTTTAGGTACAGGAGATGTTACGTTTAAAAATACATTTGTAGATTTCCCAGTCAATGCTAAAAAAGTATATGCTGTTGGTTTCGATGGCGCTAAAATACTAGTTTATCCAACTAATTTATCTACTAACGAAAGTATCAAATCTACGGATTTTAATATTGTTCCAAATCCAATCAAAAATGACTCAAACATTAAGATTACACTTAACAATTCAAAAGGACAATACAATTTAAGTGTAATTGACATCAATGGAAAAGTCATCACAAATTCGATTGGAAATATAGATGAATTGAATAAAACTATCAATTCAAAATTCAAATCATTACCAAAAGGTATCTATATTGTTACATTGAAAAATGAAACTTCAAATTACACGAAAAAGATTATTAAAGAATAGTTTAACACGTATAATTCATAAACAAAAAACTCCCGCAAATGCGGGAGTTTTTACTACTATATAAAAGATAATTATTTCGCTTTATACTTCGCGATTCCATCTTGTAACCATTTTAGGTAAACTTCTACATCAAGTTCAGCTTCTAAAGGTTTAGAAAAACGATTCAAATCTTTATCAACCAAAATATAATAAGGTTGAGCATTTGCATTGAAATGTTCAATCTCGAAAGAAGTCCATTTGTTACCAACTGTTTTCAAATTACGATCTAACGCTTTCGAAAATACTTTTTGATCTTCTGGTAATTCTTTTGCTTCGTCAACATATAACGAAACTAAAACAACATCTTCAGCCAAAATTTTCTTCACACGCTCATCGCTCCAAACACGTTCTTCAACTTTACGGCAATTTGCACACGCATGCCCTGTGAAATCTAACAACATTGGTTTTCCAACTTTCGTTGCGTAAGCTGCTGCTTGATCAAAATCTTTGAATGCAGGAATTCCATGAGGTCCAGCAACCATATTTGGATCATCAAATTTAGCTGTTGCTTGTCCACCTCCTACACCTTCGTGGAAACCTCGTGGCGCTTCAGAATAGGTCATTGGAGGTGTTAAACCACTTAATAGTTTTAATGGTCCACCCCATAAACCTGGAATCATGTAAATCGCAAATGATATCGAAACCAATGCAAATAACATTCTCGGAACACCAATTGTTTGCACAGGTGAGTCTAATTCTAATCTAAATTTACCTAAAAGATATAATCCTAAGAAGATAAAAATTGCAATCCAAAATGCTAAGAAAATTTCTCTTGGTAACCAATTCATTTGCCAAACTAAATCTGCGTTTGATAAGAACTTCAAGGCAAAAGCTAATTCAATAAATCCTAAAGAAACTTTGATTGTATTTAACCATCCACCAGATTTTGGCATTGAATTTAACCAACCAGGGAACATCGCAAACAATGTAAATGGAATCGCTAATGCTAAAGAGAAGCCAAACATTCCTACGATTAATGAATAATAGTTTCCTCCTTGCGTCGCTTGAACTAATAACGAACCAATAATTGGTCCTGTACAAGAGAAAGACACTAATGCTAATGTGAATGCCATAAAGAAGATTCCAATTAATCCGCCTTTATCAGCACCTTTATCAGCTGCATTTACCCATTTACTTGGTAATGTCAATTCGAAAGCTCCAAAAAATGAAATAGCAAATACAATGAAAATTGCAAAGAATGCTAAATTCACCCACGGATTTGTTGACATTTCATTTAGGACTGATGGTCCAAAAATAACTGTCGCCAATAAACCTAATGCAACATAAATAACAATGATTGATAATCCATAAATAAAGGCTTTTCCAACTCCTTCTCCTTTCGATTTACTTTGTTTTGTAAACATACTTACTGTCAAAGGAATCATTGGGAAAATACAAGGCATTAATAGCGCTGCTAATCCTCCTAAAAATCCTAAAGAAAAGATTTTCAATAAACCATTATCTTTCTTTTCGTTATCTGCTAATAAAGAATCATCAACTTTTTTGATTGTATCTTGTGTTGCTACAACAACAGCTGTAGAATCTTCTTGAACAGAATCCTGCGTAATTTCATTTACTGCAACAGTATCTTTTGCTTCTGTAGCATCTGCTGGCTTTGCCTCTTCTTTCGTCTCTTCAACTTTTGCGGAAGGCGTTAATTTTATCGTTCCGCTTGTTTCATCTGGTGGCAAACAACGTTCGGCATCACACATTTGAAATTCTATTGTGTACGATACATTTACAGGTTTATCACCCGAAACTTTCACTTTTTGAACAAATTTTACTTGATTTTCGTAATATTTTTCATCTTGTTCAAAAATTTGGCTGTATTTATCTATACGTTTTCCAACTTCGCGCGTACCTCCAATCAATTTTGCATTTGCAGCTGGTTTAAATGATGCACTTGCTGGAATTCCAATTCCTCCATCAGGATGTTTCATTGAATAAAGGTGCCAACCTCTATCAATTTTTCCTGTTACCTCGATTTCAAACTCATTCTGTCCAACCTCCTTCACCGAACTCGACCATTTTGCAGGACTAAATAACTGTGCGTTGACTAAAATTGGAAACAAAAAAAGTATCCAAAGTTTCTTTAACATACTGTAATGTTTAAAAAGTTTTTACTTGTTTCTGTCGTTTTGAAACGTTCATCCAAACGATGATTTACCACCCAAATAATTTGATCTTTTTGGTCACAAAGCAACCAAACCTTCTCTTTTTCTAACTTAGAAAGTTTCAAATCTTTCATAAACTTACTCAACAATTTTTTTTGACCTTTCATTCCAATTGGATAAAAGAAATCTCCCTCTTTCACTTTTCTAAGTTTAAGCGGAAACAAAATTGATGTAAAGTCTACTATTTCAGTAGCGTTTTCGTGTGGATTTATCGATTTCACGAACTTCAAATTTAACGAATTGATTTCAATTAACTCATCAAAAATCGTTAATTCATCTTCATTTTCTTCTTCTATTTTTTGCAACAACAAATTTTCTCGATTTTTAATTAATCGATAAGTTGCTGATTTTATTTCACTTCCCGTTTCTGCATCCAAAAATTTTAAAATTTCTTTGCTCGACGAAAATCCATATTTTTCGAACAAATAATGTAAAAATGTTTCTAATGGTTGAAGTTTTTTTAATGCTGAAATTTCAATTTCAATCGGATTATCTCCTGAGAATAAATCACTTCTAACTTCTCCAACTTTATTTTGTACAATTTGATAATTATCATTGATATGATTTAAACTTGACAAAAAATTCTCATCAAATTGCGGATGAAGCTCTTTTAGAATTGGTGTAATGTGATGACGAATCTTATTTCTAGTATAATCATCCGTCGCATTCGTATAATCTTCTCGCCAATTTATTTCATTTGATTTTGCATATTCCAACAAATCATTTTTTGTAAAATTTAAAAGTGGACGAAAGATTTTTCCATTATCAATTTGCATTCCAACCAAACCTTTCAAACCTGTTCCACGAGAAAGATTAATCAAAAAAGTTTCAATATTATCATCCAAATGATGAGCTGTCACCAAAACATCCAAACAATTTTGTTGTTGAACTTGCTCAAACCACTCATAACGCAAATTTCGGCAAGCCATTTCTACCGAATAATTTCCTACTTTCTGATAAGCCGCAACATCAAAACGAGTCGAATGAAACGGTATATTATATTTTCCACAATATTCTCTCACAAACAATTCATCGCCATTTGCGTCTTCTTCACGCAACTGAAAATTACAATGTGCCACCTGAAAATTTGCAGCTGTTTGACGGAATAAATCTAACAAAACCATACTATCAATCCCTCCACTAATCGCCAATAAATAACGATGCGTAGAAAAAGAACGTTGTTCTAAAAGTTCTTTAAACTCTTGTTGTATAGATCTATTTTTCATGAAATACAAATGTTCGAAATTAGGAAGAATTCTCGAAAAAGAGTTATACTTTTTTTCTTCATTCTTATAAAATTTTACAATAAAAAAGCCTGAAAAACTCAGGCTAAAGATTTATTTTAAACTTTCTAAAGATTTATTTTCAAGAATTTCTAAAGTCGAATCTCTCAATTCAACCATCACCTTATTCAATGTACAAATGCCTTCGTTAGGGCAATCATCACATTTTTCGTAGTAATTTTTACTTACACAAGGTAAAAGCGCGATTGGTCCTTCTAAAACACGAATCAAAGATGCTAAACTAATATCTTTCGCATCACGTGCCAAATAATATCCACCACCTTTTCCTTGTTTCGAATTGACAAAGCCTAACTTTTTTAAATCCAATAAAATAGCCTCCAAGAATTTTTTCGGAATAACTTCTGTTTCAGAAATTTGTCCGATTAAAACTGGTTTGTTACTTTCTTGTCTGGCCAAATGAGCCATTGCTTTTAGTCCGTATTTTGTCTTTTTTGATAACAATTCTATAAGATTTAACTACAAAAATAACGTTGATTGTTGTATAAAACAAATATAAAATTAAATCGTTGAACCGAGATTTAAAAATATTTCATCAAAAAATCAATTACCTTTTGAGTTGTAGAATTATAGGGATAATTGAGAAATTTTGAAGGTGATAAAAACCAATTGACTTTTAAAATCGGTTTCATATGTGAAAAACTCTTTCTAAATATATTTTTCGCTAATAAACAGTAAGATGACGAATATTTGCTTTATTCTTACATTGCTTATCATAAATCTCATCTATTTTCGTTTTAAAATCTGGCACATGAAAAATTTTGAACGTTAATTTAACACTATTTTAAGTATTTTTAATCCCAAAAAGCAACAAATGAAAAATAATCTTACTTTGATTGACAAATTAAATCACATCAAAAATTTATTTATTATTGGTAAAAGTGATGGTAATTTGAATGAAAAAGAGATTCAAATTATCTCTGATATTGCCAAATTTCATGAGCTTTCTGCCAAAGATATAAGTTATATTTTGAACGAGAACACGAAGTTTGATTTTACGTTGCCAAAAACCTTTACTGATCGACTTTCTTTGTTGTACGACGCTGTTTTGTTAATGGTTGTTGATTTGAATATTCATCAAAATGAAAAAGCAATTTGTATTGATTTAGCTAAAAAATTTGAATTTAATCCTCAAATTATTGATGAATTAATCGAAGATATTTTGAGTTATATTTTAGAAGGAAAAGAATGCGATGAAGTGATGGAATATTTGCTTAAATACTCGCATCCAAAGCAAAATTTGAATTAAATTTTTATTGAAAAAGTTGATAAATCGTTAACAAAGAAATCACACTCGTCACTCCTCCTATTACATAGTTGATATTCTTTAAAATAAACGAATCTTCTTCTGATTTTGAATTAAAAAATTTCAGATACAGACCAAAAATAATCATCGAACCAATAACGACTCCTAAAGCAAAAACTGAGCTATTTGGTTGTCCAAAAACATTAACATTATACGAAATCAACGTTGCGCTTAAAAATACATAAAAAGGTATTGGAAAAACATTTATGGCAGATAACAATAACCCATAGATGAATTTATTTTTCTGTTTTACATTACCTTGTTGTTTTAGCTTTTTATTCTTATTTTTTTGATCTTGTTTCTTTGCAAAAAAGAGAAAATAAATCGTAATAATTACAAAAACAGCTAATCCAACTTCCCTAAAAATTTTAGTAACTTCTTCATTAAAATCAATAAATTTTGCCAGAAAAATTGCCAAATAAACCTGAATTGCAATCGTAATCGCTGTTCCAGACATAAAACTATATGCACTTTTAGTTCCTTCTTGTTTCCCAATTTTTACCACCGTCATATTCAACAATCCAGGAATGGATGATCCAATAAAAGCTGTGAAAACTCCGATTAAAAGTAGTTCTAAATACTGCATTAATTCTTTTTAAAAAGGTTTGCAAATTTAGACAAACTTGTTGGAGAAACCTATTGAAGTAATATGAATCATTTAAAAAAATATTACTTAAACATCCATATTAACGCTGATTTTATTGAAGAATTGAAAATTGTGAAATGATTTTGCGAAGGATCATGTAAATAATTCCAATTTGATTTCAAGTTATCTTTTTCGCGTAATTTTTCTACAAATTGATCTGTAAACTTTGAAATTGAAATAGTTTTAGAACTTGAAATCCAAATCTTTTTATTTTCTAATAGATTAAAATCAAATTTTTTACAATAAGAGTCAAACAATTCGTGGTTATTCCACCAAAGCGAAGGATCAATTGCGATATAAGAATCAAAATAATGCGAAAAATAAAACAATATATCCATTACCAATAATCCGCCTAAAGACTCACCAACAATAGTTTTCGAATTATTTGTATAGTAATTTTTCGAAATATAAGGAAGTAATTCTAATATAATAAATTTCTCAAAATATTCTGCATTTCCATATTCTGGAACCCATTTTTTATCTTTTGCAATGTATGTATTTCTTGTAAAATCTAAATTTCGATTAATATTTTCAATTCCTACAATCATCAATGGTTGAATATGATTTGATATAATTAACTCATCAATTAGTTTTGATATTTGCTTAAATTTTTCATTAATTCCGCCATCTAATAAATACAAAACAGGCAAACTTTCATTTATAAAACGCTCTGGTATCCAAACAAAAATATTTCTTTCTTGGTTTAAAAAATCAGAATACAACTTTTTCTTTTTGTAATTTAATTCGCTTGACATTTATACTTTTTTGAGGCTTTATTAAAGTTAATCGAAAAAAATCAATAAAAAAACCACTCCAAAATTTGGAGTGGTTTTTCATATATTTTAAAAATTAAATTAAAATTACAAAGCTTGTAACTGCTCTTCAATTTGAGCAATTTTAGATAATGCATCAGCCTCTTTTTTACGTTCTGCATTAATCACTTGTTCTGGCGCACCAGCAACAAATTTTTCGTTTGATAATTTTTTACGAACCGAGTTTAAGAAACCTTGGTTGTAATCCAACTCTTTTTGTAATTTCTCACGCTCAGCTTCAATATCGATATTATCAGACATCGGAACCATAAATTCTAACGTACCAACACGGAAAGCAAAACCTTTTTCTGGTTTATCACCTGTATTGAAATTAGAAACATTTCCTAATTTAGAGAACACATCTACATAAATTTCATTCGCAGCTTGAGCATCAGCAAAAACTTCTAATGCTTCTTTTGGTGACATTCCTTTTTCTGAACGTAATCCACGAATAGCAGTTGTTGCTTCTTTTGTATTTTCAAAATTCTTGATAATCTCTTCATTGAAAGATGTTACTTCAGGATATTTAGAAATAATTAAGGCTTCGTTTTCTGTTCTTTCAGCAATTAAATGCCAAATTTCTTCTGTTAAGAAAGGCATAAATGGATGTAAAACTTTCAATACATTATCTAAATAAGAAATTGTTGCTGCATAAGTTTTTGCATCAATTGGCTCACCAAAAGTAGGTTTAATTGCTTCTAAGTACCAAGAACAGAAATCATCCCAAATCAATTTATAAATTGCCATCAATGAATCAGATAAACGATATTGATCGTAATTATGTTCGATATCTGCTAATGCTTGTTGGAATTTATTTTCGAACCATTCAACCGCTTTTGTTTGAGCAGAAATTTGTTCTAAATCTTCTTTCACTTCCCAACCTTTTATTAGACGGAAAGCATTCCAAATTTTATTCGCAAAATTACGTCCTTGTAGACACAAATCAACATCGAAAGGTAAATCGTTCCCAGCAGGCGCTGTTAGCAACATTCCCATACGCGTAGCATCTGCACCATATTCGTTCATCAATTCGATTGGATCTGGTGAATTCCCTAACGATTTTGACATTTTACGCCCTTGTTTATCACGAACAATTCCTGTGAAATATACATTTTCGAAAGGTAATTCGTTACGATACTCATATCCAGCCACAATCATACGCGCAACCCAAAAGAAAATAATATCTGGACCAGTTACTAAATCTTGTGTTGGATAATAATAATTGATTTCTTCATTTTCTGGCTCATTGATTCCGTTGAAAACAGAAATTGGCCATAACCAAGAAGAAAACCAAGTATCTAACGCATCTTCGTCTTGACGTAAATCTTCGATTGTTAATGTAACATTTCCTGTTTTTTCCTGTGCTAATGGTAAAGCTTCTTCTTTTGTTAGAGCAACAACGAAATCTTCGTTTCCATCACCATAGAAAAATGCAGGAATTTGGTGTCCCCACCATAATTGACGAGAAATGTTCCAATCTGTTACATTTTCCATCCAATTACGATATGTATTTTTAAATTTCGCAGGATGAAATTTAATCGTATCATTCATTACATTTTCTAAAGCTGGTTTAGCTAAATCTGTCATTTTCAAGAACCATTGATTTGAAATTTTAGGCTCAATCACCGCTCCTGTTCTTTCAGATGTACCAACTTTATTATTATAATTTTCTACTTTTTCAAGTAAACCTTTTTCTTCTAATTCTTTCTCGATTTCTTTACGCGCTTTGAAACGATCTAATCCAGCATAATTTAATCCTAAATCATTTAATTTCGCATCATCCGTAAAAATATCAATAAAATCTAAATTATGTTTTTTACCTAATTCGTAATCGTTCACATCGTGTGCAGGCGTAACTTTAAGACATCCTGTACCAAATTCGATGTCAACATATTCGTCTTCGATAATATTTACTTTACGACCAACGATTGGAACAATAACTTGTTTTCCTTTCAACCATTCATATCGCTCGTCATTTGGATTGATACAAACTGCAGAGTCACCAAAAATTGTTTCAGGACGAGTTGTCGCCACAACAATATATTGATCAGTTCCGTCAACTTGATATTTTAAATGATATAATTTTCCATTTTTATCAACATGAATAACTTCTTCGTCAGAAATATTTGTCTTTGCTTCCGGATCCCAATTTACCATACGGTATCCACGGTAAATTAATCCTTTGTTATATAAATCAACAAAAACACGTTGAACAGATTCAGATAAATCTGGATCCATCGTAAATTTCGTACGATCCCAATCGCAAGAAGCTCCTAACTTTTTTAATTGGTCTAAAATAATTCCACCATGTTTATGCGTCCAATCCCAAGCGTGATTTAAAAATTCTTCACGACCGATATCAAATTTAGAAACACCTTCCTCTTTTAACTTCGCAACAACTTTCGCTTCAGTAGCAATTGAAGCATGGTCTGTACCTGGTACCCAACAAGCGTTAAATCCACGCATACGCGCACGACGAATTAAAACGTCCTGAATCGTATTATTTAACATATGTCCCATGTGCAAGACACCTGTTACATTTGGTGGTGGAATGACGATTGTGTAAGCTTTTCTTTCATCTGGAGTAGATTTAAAATACTTCTTCTCCATCCAGTATTCATACCATTTTCCTTCAACTTCCGTTGGCGTATATTTAGATGCGATTTCCATTATTTATATATGACTTAAAATAAATTTGGGCAAATTTACACAATCTGCCCAACATTTCTAAGATATTATATAATTTGTTTATTTATTCAATAAATCAATAAGTTTAATTAAATCTTGTTCTTTTTTTATGCTAAGTTTATTTGTACTTACAATTTGATTTACGTCTTTATCTGTAAAATCTTTAAATTTTTTAGTTGAATTTGGAACATTATACATTTTATCACTATAACCAATCAATAATTTCTCTTGTTTAAAATAATTTCTCTTATTAGAAGCATTTAAACCACCAGCACCAAGACCATCTACTCCATCATTAGATAATTTTCTATAAAGTACAATTTTTCGATTTAAAGGTGATAATACTTGTAAATATCTTGATGTTAATGTACCCCCATCAATATAACTTACATACTTAAGAATTTTACCATCATCGAATCTAATAGTCTGGTTTGATAATTTATTCATTTTATATAAATATCCATCTCTTAAAAACTCTAAATCGTCTAGTAATGCATTATATCTAAAATTCTCCTTTTCTTTGAAACCATCTATACTTGCAGGAAGAAAATTAACATTAAAATATTCATCTTTATTAGTAACTCCTTCTGTATATTTCTGTTGTTTTACTTCTGCAACAATAGTTTGTAGATTATATTCATTAACAGTAGCTGTAGAAGACATTTGTGCATTAGTAAAATTGTAAACTAGAAGCATTATTGTAACAATTATTCTTTTCATATTAATATATATTAAACCGGTAGTACATTTGTATTAGATTGAATATAAAAGTTGTACAACCTGCTAAAACG
>NZ_DFRA01000004.1:0-6802 GCF_002378465.1 Empedobacter sp. UBA3475
TAGTTATTGAGAAGTCTAAAACAATAACAACTCCAAAACGGAGACCTGGTAGCTCAGTTGGTAGAGCACAACACTTTTAATGTTGGGGTCCTGGGTTCGAGCCCCAGCCAGGTCACAAGAAGCCAAACAGAAATGTTTGGCTTTTTTTATTTTATTCTTTTTTAGAAACTTTAATCTAATATTCCTATCGAATATTTTAGCATAAAATCTGAACGATACGTCTCCCCCATTGGTATTTCAAATTCTTTAATATAAATTGTATGATTATCAAAAGAATTAATATGTTGTGTATTTACGATATACGATTTACTAACACGTATAAAATGATCTGCATTTATTTTTTGATGAATTGTTTTTAAATTCATTGCTGTTATTAATTTCTTCGTTTTAGTATGAAGTACAACATAATCTTTTAAACCTTCAATAAATAAAATTTCAGCAAAGCTTATTTTATATTGCTTACGATCTGCTTTTATAAATAAATAATTATCGTCATTTTCTTCTATTGTATTTTCCTCCACTTTATTAAAAAGAAGATGATGATAAAACACAGCTTTCGTCACAGCCTTCGCTAAACGGTTTTTATCTATTGGTTTTAACAAGTAATCTATCGCATCTAACTCATAACCATCTATTGCATACTGAGAATAAGCCGTCGTAAAAATTATTAGGCTATTTTTAGGGATACTCTTTGCAAACTCTAATCCATTTACAAAAGGCATTTCAATATCAAGAAAGATAATAGCTGGCACTGTTGTTTCTAGAAATTTTGATGCTAACATTGCATTAGAAAATTTTCCAATAATTTCTAATTCGGAAACTTCTTTAATTAGCAATTCCATTTCTTCTCTTGCCAAAGGTTCATCATCAATTATAATACAATTCATATCGGAATTATTAGGTTTACACAATACTCTTCATTTGTCGCATTAATTTTTAAAGAATACGTTTTTTCATATAAAAGTTCTAACCTTCTGGTGATATTAGGAAGTCCTAAGCCTTTAAATTTATTATTTGGAATTATATAATTTGGATCTATTGAATTTTTACAAACAAAATGTAATTGATCATTACTTATCGCAATTTCAATTTTTATATAAGTTGACTCATCATTTAAATTTACACTATGCTTAATTGCATTTTCAACAAATGTGGTAAATAAATTGGGTGGAATATAAGTTGTATTTAATAAACTATTATTAGCTTCACTTTCTATACTTACATTTAAACTCTCTTGACGAATTTTTTCTAATTCTAAAAAATTGGTAAGGAATTTTATTTCTGACGAAACAGGTGTTTTTTCTTCATTATTCTCATATAGCTGATAACGTAAAAAATCTGAAAGCTTCATGATAACTACAGTTGCTATTTCTGGATCTTTTCTAATTAATGCTTTCACATTATTCAACATATTAAATAAGAAGTGAGGATTAATTTGATTTTTCAATTCATTTATCTCCATTGAAAATGTCAAATTTTTTAATTCAGATATTTGCCTACTATCTTCAATCCATTTCTGAAAAAGCTTTAATGTTGTAGTCATCATAATAATTGGCACAACAACTATAAGCCCTTCATAACCTCTTCTTATATTTTCACCAAATTGTCTAGGACTTGCTATTCTATACTTTCCAAAAAACACATCTAATGATTGACCAATAATATTTATACCCACATAAACTAAAATTGTTAATAGTAATAGATATAAAATATAGTAACCTTTAAAAAAAAACTTTGGAACCAATATATAAATATTGATGTATGTTTTTAATACAAATACGACAAACAGTAAAAGAATAACATAATATCTATAGATACCATAATAATTAGATACAAATGCAGAACTGTATATCACTAATAAAAATCCAGCAATAAAAAGCAAATGACGAGAAAATCTAAACTTTTTATCTACTAGAAAATTTATAATTTTTTGATTTTTTGATTGAGGTAACAATGAATTCATTTTTATAAAAAATCTTATCTATAACAAAGGTAATTGATAAATCTATTCCATTATTAAAGTTTATACAAACCATTGTTTTTATTATACTTCTTCTTTTTTTTTCTGGTTGGTATAAAAAAATCTAGTGTTGGTATAAAAAACTATTAAAACCATTTTTTTATACTTTTCTTAGCCATTCATTTTACAAAATATAAATAAGTATGAGTGTGAAAAATTTTAATCATTGGGTAAATAAATTAAATCTTCTAGATTTTTCTGCAACAGAAAAAGAAGATAAAATTATTCAAATAACAGATCTTAATCGTTTTATTCAATGCTACGATCCGACATTAGAAATTGTAGATTGTATACATCATGATTTTTGTATTATTGAAAAAAATGAAATTATTAAAGAAGTGAAATTAATGGATATTTCTAATCTTAGAAATAACGAAACAATTTCTATAAATAGAAACAAAGAATCTTGGTTTGTTCTTGTAAATGACAAGTTAGATACAACTTTAAAGTCAATTTTAAAAACGATAGAAGAACACAATATCAGTAAGATTTATGACAAAGTATTTGTCTTCAATTTTTTTCAATCGAGTATTCACGAAATCAAATAAAAATTAATGTATTCAATAAAACAAAAAGCAATTACATGTTTATTGCTTTTACTTTCAACTTTATCATTCGCTCAAAAAAAGGATAGTGTTCAAAAAAGAGCTGTCGCTTTTGTTGCAGATAAATTCCCCTTTACTCGTGTACTTAATGTAGAATATACAAATCTTACACCTTATAAATTTTCTCAAAAGTTAGAGGATAGCAACTTTAATTTACCAGAAAGTAAAGTGAAAAACTTTCAACAAATAAAGGCAAATGCTAATTTGTATTTTTTCAAAAAAGAAAAATGGACAATATCTACAGCACTTAATTATAAGTACACTACAGCAAATATAGATAACCTTAGTTCTACTATGAACGAAACGAAACAAAACTTTCATTATCATTCAGAAGCCGTAACTGCAAGTCATATTTCTAAATTATGGAAAAAAACAGCTATTTATTCTGCTACTGCATCAGTTGATGGAAACGAAAATAGTTTTGAAAGATTCCGTGGTTTACTAACAGGTAGTATAATGATTACAGCAAACGAAAGAACTAAATTACTTTTAGGTTTAGCTGTAATTATAGACCCAAGTTCGCAAGTACCTACATTTCCAATTATTTCTTATGAGCATAAATTTAAAAATGGTTGGATAGCCGATATCATACTCCCAAAAAGAGTAATGATGAAAAAAAATGTATTTAATAATGGTCGATTTTCTCTTGGTAGTGAAATGGATGTTACATCATTCTATTTTGACCAATCGAATAAAACATTTGAATTTAGACAAACAGAAATTAATAGTGGTGTAATGTATGAACATAGAATTGGTGATTTTATTGGTACTGTAAAAACAGGGCTACGTAGCATTCCTACTGGAAGAATATTTGAAAAAAATGAATCATTTAATGACTATATATACGAGTATAAACCAAAGTCATCTTTCTATTTCAACTTTGGCATATCATACAACCCTTTTGGTAATAAAAAAAGATAAATAACATGCGTTTGTTGCGATTTCATTAAATTAAATAAAATCTATAGTAATTAAAAATAATTTATCGTAAATTCGCACCCATAAATTTCAAGGATGCAAAACATTAGAAATATTGCGATTATCGCACACGTTGACCACGGTAAAACTACTTTGGTTGATAAAATTCTTCACTCAACAAACGTTTTCAGAGAAAACCAAGATTCAGGTGAATTAATCATGGATAACAATGATATCGAACGCGAAAGAGGGATTACGATCTTCTCTAAAAATGCTTCGGTAGAGTATAAAGGTGTAAAAATCAATGTTATCGACACTCCTGGCCACGCCGATTTTGGTGGTGAAGTTGAGCGTGTGTTGAAAATGGCTGATGGTGTTATCTTATTAGTAGATGCTTTTGAAGGACCAATGCCTCAAACTCGTTTCGTATTAGGAAAAGCATTAGAATTAGGTTTAAAACCTTTAGTAGTAATTAACAAAGTTGATAAAGAAAACTGTCGTCCTGATGAAGTTTACGATAAAGTATTCGAATTATTCTTCAACTTAGATGCAACAGAAGAGCAATTGGAGTTTCCAGCATTCTATGGTTCATCTAAACAAGGATGGTTCAATACAGAAAATGTACGTGTAGACGATATTTCTCCATTAATGGATGGTATTCTTGAACATGTTCCTGCTCCAGAAGCTTACGAAGGTTCTTTACAAATGCAAATTACATCTTTAGATTATTCTAAATTCTTAGGACGTATTGCAGTTGGTAAAGTAAGCCGTGGTGTTATTAAAGAAGGGGATTGGGTTGCTTTAACAAAACCTGATGGAACGTTCAAAAAACATAAAATCAAAGAATTATATACATTTGCTGGTTTAGGTAAAGTAAAAGCTACTGAGGTAAAAGCGGGTGATATTTGTGCTGTTGTTGGTATCGATGGTTTCCAAATTGGAGATACAATTGCAGATCCAGAAAATCCAGAAGCATTACCAGTTATGCATATCGACGAGCCTACAATGAATATGTCTTTCGGAATTAACAACTCTCCATTCTTTGGTAAAGATGGTAAATTTGTTACTTCTCGTCACTTAGTAGAGCGTTTAGAAGATGAGTTAGAGCGTAACTTAGCTTTACGTGTAGAGCCAACAGAAGATTCTAATACACAATTAGTTTACGGACGTGGTATCATGCACTTATCTGTATTAATCGAAACGATGCGTCGCGAAGGTTATGAGTTAACAGTTGGGCAGCCACAAGTAATCTTAAAAGATATTGATGGTGTAAAATGTGAACCATATGAAACATTAGTAATTGATGTTCCAGATGATTATTCTTCTAAAGCAATCGACTTAGTAACTCAACGTAAGGGTGATTTATTAGTTATGGAGGCGAAAGAAGGAATGCAACACTTAGAATTCGAAATTCCATCTCGTGGATTAATCGGATTACGTTCTCAAATGTTAACTTCTACTGCTGGTGAAGCTGTAATGGCACACACTTTCTTAGAATATAAACCATTCAAAGGAGCAATCGCTGGTCGTTCTGCAGGTGTAATTATTTCAAAAGATCAAGGTACATCAACTCCTTATTCTATTGATAAATTACAAGATCGTGGAAAATTCTTTATCGAGCCAGGTGAAGAAGTTTACGAAGGAATGATTATCGGAGAGCATTCTCGTAACAATGATTTAGTAGTAAATGTTGTTGAAGCTAAAAAATTGAACAATATCCGTGCAGCTGGTAAAGATGATTCATCTTCTATCGCTCCAAAAACAGAAATGACTTTGGAAGAATGTATGGAATATATCCAAGCTGATGAATGTATCGAGGTAACTCCAAATTTCATCCGTTTACGTAAAATTCACTTAAAAGAAGTAGATCGTAAGCGTTTCGAAAAATCAATGAGCTAATCATTTGAAATTATATATCACAAAAAAACCAGAAGTTAATCTTCTGGTTTTTTGTTTTAAATAGATTCGATTTTATTTTTAAGTGCTTTAATTGCGAAATTTAATTCATCTTTAGAAGCGTTATATTCTACTATTTCACCTTTAATTTTGAATCTCGAAACATTAAAACCTTCTTCAATATCATTGTACCAAATCAAATAATTTTCGTATACAGCAACTACCCAAAAATTATCCTCAATAACATCATCACATTTCCATATTTCAGGAGAAATTTTAATTTGATTCCAAAATAATAAAGTTTTGTCCTCCATATTTTGTTCAGAAAAATAAATTTCGAGCATCAAATCCTTTTTAGGAAAATTTATCCAATTATTCATTAATAAGTACTTTTTAATAAAATCCAATCTTCAAATTTTTGAGTTTGAGTTGAATTTGGTTCAGTCCATTCGATAATATACCAATAACTATCGGAAGGTAGCGCTTTTCCATTCAATTTTCCATCCCATGTATAATTGTTTGCTTCCGAACCTGTAAATAATAATTTTCCTTTTCGATTATAAATGACAAATTTCGGATTGATTTTACTTCTTAATTGCGAATAATCCAACACATCATTTTTACCATCACCATTTGGAGAAATAAAATTGATTAGTTTAATCAGCGAAAATTCTTTCAAAATAGGCGAACAATTAGCCGCAGATTTCACAGAAATTGTATGAGTTCCTAAAGTTACATTTGTGAAGATATTGGAAGATTGAAAAGTGCCATTATCCAATGAATACAGATATGGAGGCGTAGATCCAGTGACTTTTATGGTCACCGTAGAACCTTGAATTTCGATAGATTGAATAGTTGGATCTTCGGCTTCAATAACTTTTACTTCTTGTGTATAAAAACAACCATTCAATCCTAATTTCACATAATAAGTTCCAACAGGAACATTTGTAATTGATTGATTTTTGTCGCCATTATGTAACCATTCGTAAGTTTTAAATCCTGGACCTGCGTCTAAAGTAGTCTTTGTTCCTTTGCAAATTGTAATATCTTTTAGAGTTGATGATTTTCCAGATTGTTTGAAAATAAAATGCAATGGAGCAACGTTTTCGCATAATCCATTTTGTTTAAATCTTACCCAAAATGTTTGATCTGAATTTATAATTTGTGTTGTGTTGATATTATTTTTTTTATTTTTAGCATCAATTTCATTTAAGTAATATGTCGGTGAGCCTTCAAGATTTGTAACCAAGTCATCAACATAATCGGATAAAACAATTTCTTCATGATTGCTTAAATCCTCATCACAAATTTCTATTGGAGGAATTACGTTTGCAACACTTAAATTGTAATCTTCCCTAAAAAC
>NZ_DFRA01000038.1:0-2414 GCF_002378465.1 Empedobacter sp. UBA3475
GGTATTCATATGCCCTTCGGGGAATAGTCAAAAAAACTAACGAAAAAAGACTTGGCTGTAAAACTCTCTACTAAATATGTTCTCATTTCTCTAAATATTTTAAAAACCCTACGGGCTAATACCTTTTTAAGTTTCATTCAAACATTTTCTTAACGTGTGTGTTTTAATACCGTTTTCGTCATTCTTTTCCAATATTCAAATTCGCTTTTAGTACGGTCACTGAGGTTTTAGAAGGAAAAAATCAAACATGCGAAGGGAATAGATCGTAAAAATGTGGCTTCGTGAACCTCAGCCACCAAGAAAAACCTGTTCCTAGGCTCTCGAAGGGAAAAGATCAAACTATCAAGAAGAAAAGGTTTTCAGTATGGTTAAAATTTAGTTTATATCCATTTGTTATACGTCTTAATTAAAATTCGTCAGTTCGAGTGATTTTTCGAAATAATAATGAAGAAAAATTGTATCGAGAATAGAATTTTATCTTCAAAAAATTCAGCCACCAAAAGATCGTTCCCTGAGTTCTAAAAAGGAAAATATCGTAAAAGTGTGACTTCGAGAACCTCAGCCACAAAGAAATAATCGTACCCTAAAAGGTATAATACTTACGTTTATATAAATTTTATACCTTATTGGGTATAAAACAAAAATTATGACTATATTTATACCTCAAAGGGTATAAGTATGAATCAATCAATTGCAGAATTTATCAAACAAAAAAGAAAAAGATTAAAACTTACACAACCTGAATTAGCTGAGAGAGCTGGAGTTGGTTTAAGATTTATTCGTGAACTAGAACAAGGAAAACCTTCTGTAAGATTAGATAAAGTTAATCAAGTTTTAGCTTTATTTGGTTCTGAAGTTGGTGTAATTGATAAAATTGAGCAATGAGAAAAGGTTTAGTCTATTATAAAAATCTATTTGCAGGAACAATTTCTGAAAATGAAAATGGTTATATTTTTAAATACGATCAAGAATATTTGAATAATTTGGAATCGAAACCAATTAGTTTAATGCTTCCAAAACAACAAGATTCGTATGAAAGTAAAATTTTATTTCCTTTTTTTGATGGATTAATACCAGAAGGTTGGCTTTTGAATATTGCAGTAAAAAATTGGAAATTAAATTCTAAAGATCGTTTTGGTTTATTATTAACCCTTTGCAAAGATTGTATTGGAGCTGTTTCTATCATTTCAAATAATGAAGAATTATGATAAAATGCCTTAGTTGTTACAAAGAATTAGCAGAAAATGAAACTGATTTTCATTCTAAATGTTCTAAAAAAATATTTGGTTCAACTACTCCTCCACTAATTGAATTTGATAGTAAACAATTAGAAGAATTAGCAAAAGAGTTGATTGTAAAAAGTGTTGCAGTTACAGGTGTACAGCCAAAATTATCTTTAAATCTTATAAGCGATATAAATAAACAATCAAGATTTACAATTGTTGATCTTGAAGGAAATTATATTTTAAAACCTGCTTCAAAAGAATATATCGACTTACCCGAAAATGAAGACTTAACCATGCATTTAGCGGAATTGGTAAAAATAAAAACAGCAACACACACACTTATTCGGCTTAATTCAGGTGAATTGGCTTATTTAACAAAGCGATTTGATCGAAAAAATGAAGATAAAATTGCTGTTGAAGACTTTTGTCAATTGACTGAAAATTTAACGGAACATAAATATCGAGGTTCAATAGAAAAAATCGGAAAATTAATCTATCAACTAACTAAAAATAGTGGATTTGAAGCTCAAAAATTATTTGAAATTGTTTTATTTAATTATTTGACTGCAAATGCTGATATGCATCTTAAAAACTATTCATTAATCGAAAATGATTTCAATGAATACGAATTATCTCCAGCTTACGATTTATTGAATACGCTGTTATTAATTCCCGATGATAAGGAAGAATCTGCATTAACAATTAATGGTAAAAAAAATAGATTAAAAATAGAAGATTTCAATCAGTTAGCGAAAACATTAAAAATACCTAATAAATCAGTAGAGTCTATTTACAAAAGATTCATCAAAATTAGACTAAAATGGATCGATTTTGTGGAGATTAGCTTCTTAAATAAAGATACTAAACAAGCGTATATTGAAACATTGAACACTAGATTTAATAAATTGTTTAGTTCTAATAATTAGAGCAAGTATGACTTCAAGAACCTCAGCCACCAAGAAAACACGTTCCATGAGGCACTCGAAGGGAAAAGAGTAAACACTCGAAAGGAAAAGATCGTAAAATGTGACTTCGAAAACCTCAGCCACCAAGAAAACCGTTCCCTGAGGCACTCGAAGGGAAAAGATCAAACTCTTGAAAGAAAAATATCGTAAAATGTGACTTCGAGAACCTCAGACACCAAGAAATCGTTCCCTCAGGCTCTCGAAGGGAAAAGAGCAAACTCTC
>NZ_DFRA01000038.1:2668-4899 GCF_002378465.1 Empedobacter sp. UBA3475
TGAGGCACTCGAAGGGAAAAGGGAAATAGGTTAATTGTAAAAATAATAAATGATGAAAGGATATATGTATATTTTATTATGTGCTGATGGTAGTTATTACACTGGTAGCACGATTGATTTGGATTTACGTGTAGAACAACATCAATTAGGAAAAGGAGCTAATCACACTCGTAAACACTTATCTGTAAAACTTATATATTTTGAAGAATACCAAAGGATAGATGAAGCTTTTTATAGAGAAAAACAAATACAAGGATGGAGTAGAAAGAAAAAAGAAGCTTTAATAAATGGCTTATCAGAGTTATTACCTGAGTACGCAATTGCTTATCGAGATAAAGGAAACAATAAATTAGAAAAAATGTGAATTCGAGACTGAGAATGATCGTTCCCTGAGGCACTCGAAGGGAAAAGAGCAAACTCTCGAAAGAAGAACATCGTAAAAGTGTGGCTTCAAGAACCTCTGCCACCAAGAGACCGTTCCATGAGGCACTCAAAGGGAAAAGGTCAAACACTCGAAAGAAGAACATCGTAAATGTGTAACTTCGAGAACCTCAGACACCAAGAGATCGTTCCTTGAGGTACTCAAAGGGATAAGGTCAAAGACTCGAAGGGAAAAGGATCTCAACCAATTAATGAAGAAGACCATACTTATTATGAAGATTGTAATCATAGGATAGTTTTTAGTATACAAACAGATCTATTATTTTACGATCGTCTTTGTGTAATAGTTTTAGCTAAGTATTATATTAGCCAAAATCACAGAAAATCTCCTTATTAATGAAAACTTTTCCAGTAATCGCATCAATCCTATCACCCATAGAAATAGGTAAATTTATTTGCGATCAATATCAATTAAAAAATAATTTTGAGTGTAAACTTTTTAGAACTGGAGTCAATCATACCTATTTCTTATCAAATCAAAATTCAAAATATGTTGTCAGAGTCTATTGTCACAATTGGAGAACAAAAACTGAAATACAAGAAGAATTAGAACTTTTAAAATTACTCAAAGAGCATAACATATCCGTATCAACGTCAATACCTGATAAAAACGAGAATTTAATTCAGGAAATAAATGCCCCCGAAGGTAGTAGATATGTCGTTCTCTTTACATTCGCCGAAGGTGAAAAAATGCGCTTTATGTCAAGAGAAACATGTTCAGCAATCGGTTCGATGATGGCAAAAATGCATACGATAACTGCTACAAAAAACATGGATAGAATCAATTACAACGCTAATGTTTTGATGTATGAAGCTTATGATAAGTTAAACGCATTTTTCTCAGAAAATCTAGATGAAATGGTCTATTTAAAAGAAATTTCCTCGAAGATAGCTAAGCGTTTTGATGAAAGTGATTTTTCTAAAATCCAAAAAGGCATGGTACATCTTGATATTTGGTATGATAACCTAAGTGTAAATAAGGAAAATGAAATTATACTCTTCGATTTTGATAATTGTGGGAATGGTCCTTTGATTTTAGACATCGGCTATTTTTGCAAACAATTATTTTTCATTGAAACCGATAAAACCGAATATGAAAGAAAGGTTGATAGTTTTCTAAATGGATATAGAAAAGAACGAGATTTATCTGAAATGGAATTAAATTTTATCCCTGAAGCTGGAGCTTCTATTTTTATATTTTATCTGGGTGTTCAAGCGCAACGATTTGATTGGTCAAATATATTTTTAACAGAAAACTACCTAAAAATGTTTGTTGGAAGAATAAAAAACTGGCTAGATTACTACCAAAAATGATCGTTCCCTGAAGCAATCGAAGGGAATAGGTCAAACTCTCGAAGAGAAAAGATCGTAAAAGTGTGGCTTCGAGAACCTCAGCCACCAATAAAACCCCGTTTCCTGAGGTTCTCGAAGGGAAAAGGTATTAAGTATGGTTAAAATTTAATTTATATTTATTTGTTATACGTTTTAATTAAAATTCGTCAGTTCGAGTGATTTTTCGAAATAATAATGAAGAAAAATTGTATCGAGAATAGAATTTTATCTTCAAAAACTTCAGCCACCAAGAAAACCATTCCCTGAGCATTCTAAGTGCAGTATCTTTCTATCACTTTTTTATTCATAGCTTAATCTATTTTAATTATAGATATTCATTTGAAACAATTAATAACTCATGAATAAAAAATGAATGAATATAGTTTTTCAAAATCCTTTTTCTAATTCAAATTCGTTGTCACTTTTAACAACAAATTTTGTCATTCTGATTTCTATGA
>NZ_DFRA01000009.1:0-29455 GCF_002378465.1 Empedobacter sp. UBA3475
GGTTTTTAGGGAAGATTACAAGAAAAGTTAAGTTAGTTGTGGTTTTATTATAGGTTAAGTTTCTTATTAAATTGTCTAGATAAATCTAGTTTCATTCCCAATGTAAAAACACTTTGTTCTTTTTTACCAATATAATTTTTACCAAAAGAGATACGCTGTTCTGTATATAATTGTACATATTTCATCGGATAATATTCTAATCCTGTAATGAAATCACTTCGTCTGAAATTTTTATCAATGATTATATTTTCTACAGATTTCTTTGTTTCAGGAACATATAAATTATAACCTCCTAAAATTGAAAATTTATTTAGTTTATATTTCAACGCTGTCTTAAAACCTTTTGCATCAAAAACATATGAAGGATTAATTGTATTTTCAGATTGATATGAAATAGGTATAAAATCACCATTTTGCTGTAAAATTCCAAGTAGACTAACATCAAATTGTTTACTCGTATATTTTAAACCAATTGAATAAAAAGTTGGATGTCCTGATAAACCTAAGATATGATTATCATCAATTAAGTTTTGAGCTATAAAAGCACGGTTAAATGCAGCTCCAATACTAATATTTTGATTTAATTCTAATTGAGCTGAAAAACCAAAACCATCAATAATCTTATCATCATTTCCACCTTTTGTTTGGATTTGAGCACCAAATTGAAAAGCTTTAATTTTATTTCTATAAATTATTGATTGATCTGCTCGTCCTGTTCCTAGCAAACCACCATCTGTTCCACCTGTAAAAGTTGCAGAAGCGCGTCCTCCAAATACATTAAAACGATCTGTATAAGCTGTAACATCACGGTAAACACTCCATTGTTTACCAAATGTTATTTTACCATATTTAGACAAATCAATACCTAAGTAACCCAAGCGATTACCAAAAACTTGTTGTTTTTGTTCTGAAACAATTGTCAAAAGATCACTATCTAAATTTCCATCAACATTAAACGACGAGTTACCTTTGAACATATTTATTTGGAGTTCAATACCAGCTACAAATGCAATATTTCCTTTTTTTAGATTAATTTCAATTCCAGCACGAGAGGCATTTTCTTGTAGCTCCATTACTTTATCATGCACAGCAAGATGACCTCTCAAACTAGTGTAAGGTCTTATCGAAATATCAATTGTATCATTTGATTTTTGAGCATAAACAATAGATCCTAATAATAAAAAGGCAGATATAAAATGTTTGTTATTGGCAATCATATTGAATGTTGATTTAGAACTATTTGCAAGAAAAATATTGATTAATTTTTCGATCTAAATTCCAACAAATGTAAATGGTTTTGTATCACTAAAAAGTTGTGAAGTTTCGCCAGCATACGTTTCATTTTTACTTACGCTTAATCGTTTTGTTTTTGCATTTTTACCAAAATCAATTTTCTTTAAATCAACCCAAAATGTATTTGGAGTTTTTGTAGTTTCAAAGTAATAAACAAGATTTTTATGATCAGAAACTGATCTCCATCTTGTAGACGATATGTTAGGTTCTGCTTCTGAAGAAATTCCTAACGGAACCGATACATTTCTGATAACACTAAAAACACTTGCAGTAGAAGTGCGAGTATCAGCGGTTTGCGGAATTGCATTAATGTAATATGATGCTCTTACATAACGATCAGCAGCTCTGTTAGTTCCTGGTAACATAATTGTTCCTGGAATCCCTTTCCAATATTGATTAATTGCTAATTGCTCATCAAAAACTGGAGAATTTGTCATTACTGTATAAGAAGGATCATGGTGTATTTTTAATTTCCCGTTTACATATTCGAAAATTGCATTGTCTCCATTTGCATCAGAAATTGAAAGATGTAAAGTTGTAAATTTTTGAGTACCTGGAATGTAGTCAGAAACAATTACAAATTTTTCTTTTCTCAAATCATCTACAGCTTCTTTTACTGTAGCATAATTATCTAAAACATATTGTGCCCAAGCTGCAATTGTAACACCTGGCTTTGTTCCTTTTGGATTAAATTGAGGATACTGGCTTTCTACTAACCACAAAACATTCGCAACAAGTCCTTTTTCGTTCATGCCATCTGTTGTCGCAATGTCCCAAGCACTTGCAATTACACTTCCGTATTTTGAAGTCCATTTTTCCGAAGCATTTCCAACGTTGCCAGATCGATCTATACCTCTAGGAAAAACCCAAATATTTGCATCAATTTCATCTTTCCAATCCATAGAACGAGCTGTGATTACAGTATTTTCTGGACCTTTATAGACAACTCTTGTGCAAGCATCTAGTTGTGGAGATAATAAAAAAAATAGGTTGGTAGAAAATAATGTCAAAGTTAATTTACTTAAAAAAGTCTTTTTCATTATGATGTATTTAGAATATTAAAGTTATTAATTTAATTGGAGAAAATTATACTCTTTTACTAATATTGTGCAGAATATTAAAAATTATCCATTTATACAATGTTGTTTTTGGAATATTATAACGTTCTATAATTTCTCATGATTTTGTATAATTATCTTCTATTACAAATCAACGAAAAATGCTGATTTTCCTCTTAAAACAAATCCCTCATTACCCCCTCTTATTTATATTTTTCTCATTATCAATAATATGAGCTTATTATTTATCAAAATAATGTTATAGATGTTAATCGTTAATTTCTTTAATTATAAAATTTAAACAATTGAAATAGAGTAAATAATAATTATAGAAACAAAAAAAAACGCAACTAATTAAGTTGCGTTTTTAGAATTATCTTTTATAAGATTATTTTGGATTTGTTACTTCAGAAACTGGTTCGCCAATATTTCCGTTTGGCTCTTCTATATGTAGCAAAGCGGCAACTGTAGGTGCGATATCTGTCATATAAACACGGTTATTATTTTTACCATGTTTTATACCCCAACCCATCAAAACAAATGGAATGTGAGCATCGTAAGCCCCCCAAGTTCCGTGTGTTGTTCCTCCAGCATTTTGTTTTCCGCCGTACCATTGTGGTTCTAAAATATAAGTAATAGCACCGCTACGTTTACGATTGTAACCGTTAACCATTCGTTCTTTGATAATCGCAGGAATAGAAGCTTCTCCAATTTTATCCATATCAGCTACGAAAGAAACACCATCAACTTTTTGCATAAACTTTACGATTTCTTCTTTGATATCTTCTTCGTCTAATTTATTTTGTTCGATCGTTTGATAATTCAAATGAACCTGATAATTTGTCAATGAGCGTACAATATCAGTAGATTTGAATTTCTCTTGTAATTTAGCATTTAATGCTTTTTTTACTTCTCCAGTTGGAAAGTATCCTGCATTACCTTTTTTATCTTGGAAATATTTAGGATTATGAGCTCCACCATGATCTGCAGTTAAGAAAACTAAATATTGCCCTTTTCCAACTTTTTGGTCTAAGTGATTAAATAATTGTTCCAAGTCTTTATCTAAACGCAAATAAGTATCTTCGGCTTCGATTGTATTTGGAGAAAATTGATGTCCAACATAATCAGTAGAAGAGAAACTAACCGCTAAAAAATCTGTAATTCCTTTCTCATTTTGACCTAATTTTTCGTTATCAATAATTTCAATCGCGATATCTTTTGTTAACGAATTTCCGAAAGGAGTAGAGCGAATCAAACCTAAACCATTTTCTTTTTTCAACGCTTTCAAATCATAAGGAAATTGCATTTTATCTAATCCTTTATAATTTTCGCGATATGGATTTCCATCTTTTTCACTTTGTACATAAGTATCAATCGGATAAAGTGTGTTCCATTTGTCTAAATATTTTTCAGGAACTTTTTTATCGTTGAATTTTTGTAACCATTTTGGCAACTCATTCATATAAAATGTACTCGAAACCCAGTTACCAGATTCTCCATCAAACCAAAAAGCAGCATCAGCAAAATGACCTGCAGGTAATATTCCTCCACGATCTTTTAACGAAACTCCATATACTTTTGAACGGAAATTTGTTGATAATTTTAATTGATCAGTAACTGTAGAAGTTAACAAGTTTTTTGGAGACATTTTTCCTGCTTTTGATGAAGTTCCAACCCCATTTACAGCATCATCTTGCGTACAATACATTTCTTGTCCTGTTGCTTGAATGATAAAATCGTTCCCAGCAATTCCGTGAATAGCAGGCACAGAACCTGTATAAATAGTGCTATGACCGATAGCTGTATAAGTAGGTATATAAGGAATATAGGTATTTTCGTTGCTAAAACCTTCGTTTAACATACGATTGAAACCTCCTGTAGAATATCTATCTTGGTAACGATATAAATAATCCCATCGCATTTGATCGACAACGATACCAACTACTAGTTTTGGACGGCTAACCTCTTGTTGCGCATATAGCGAAAGACCAGCAAATAACCCTAAAACACTTAAAAAAGTTTTATTAAATTTCATTTTAAAAATTTTACACATAGCAAATGTAACAATTAAATTTTGGGCTAAATTTAAATAATAATTAAAAAATTAGTAAATTAAACAAAATCATAAAAAAATAGAATATGAGTGCAAAGCCTGTAGAAATAGTAGAAATTTTTGATGTTTCAATTGATAAAGTGTGGAATGCCTTAACGACAAAATCTGCTTTTGATAAATGGTATTTTGATATTAAGAAGTTTGTTCCAGAAGTTGGATTCGAATTTGAGTTTTATGGCGGATCGTATTTACATCACTGTAAAATAGTAGAAGTAGAGCCGACTAAATTGTTAGCTTATACATGGAAATATCCTGTCTACGAAGGAAATTCTGTTGTTACATTTATTTTGGATGAATTAACAGATGAAATTGTTCCGCAAACAAAATTAACGTTGATTCATGAAGGAATTGAAACTTTTCCGCCTGATGATAAAAATTTCTCGCGCGAAAGTTTTGAAGCTGGTTGGACAGAAATTATCCGAATTAGTTTGAAAAATTATTTGGAAGGAAATTATGAAGAAGATTCGAAAGTCGAATTAATAAAAAAAGGAACTTCGTCAAGTTCCTTTTAATTTTTTTTTACAGCTTATTATTTTTTGAATAATACTGTGATTCCTTCTTGATTTGGTAAAATCGGACGAGGATCTTCTGCTGTTACTATTCCAGCTTTTTCTTTTCTTAAATTCGCAACCCAAAATGGAATCCAAGAAATAGCCATCGTTGCAAAAAAGATGATACCCCAGAATCCGCATAAAGCGATTGTTAAGAATAATAAGAAACCTAAAAATTGAATCATGATTTTATTTTTATGTGATACAAACTTAGTAAATAAAATTTATAGAAATACTAACATTAATCACTTTTCTTTCATCAAACGATTTCTTAAATTTGTGAGATAAGTAAACAATATATAAATAATAAAAAATACCAAAATGGAATACAGAATTGAGAAAGACACCATGGGGGAAGTAAAAGTTCCTGCAGATAAATACTGGGGTGCTCAAACAGAACGTTCTCGTAACAACTTTAAAATTGGTCCTGCGGCTTCTATGCCTCACGAAATTGTAGAAGGTTTCGCTTATCTTAAGAAAGCTGCTGCTTATGCAAATGCTGAATTAGGTGTTTTACCAGTTGAAAAACGTGATGCTATTGCTGCTGTATGTGACGAAATTTTAGCAGGAAAATTAGATGATCAATTTCCTTTAGTAATTTGGCAAACAGGTTCAGGAACTCAATCTAATATGAATGTGAATGAAGTTGTTGCTAATCGTGCGCAAGTTTTAGCTGGATTCAAAATTGGAGAAGGTGAACCAGTTCTTAAAGCGAATGACGACGTTAACAAATCTCAATCTTCTAATGATACTTTCCCAACAGGTATGCACATTGCTGCTTACAAAGCAGTTGTTGAAGTAACAATTCCAGGTGTTGAGCAATTACGTGATACATTAGCTAAGAAAGCTGAAGAATTTAAATCTGTTGTAAAAATTGGTCGTACACACTTAATGGATGCAACGCCATTAACATTAGGTCAAGAGATTTCTGGATATGTAGCGCAATTAAATCACGGTTTAAAAGCTTTAAGAAATACACTAGAGCATTTATCTGAAGTTGCTTTAGGTGGAACTGCTGTAGGTACAGGTCTTAACACGCCAGAAGGATACGATGTTTTAGTTGCTAAATACATTGCTGAATTTACAGGTCATCCATTTGTAACAGCAGAAAATAAGTTCGAAGCATTAGCTGCTCACGATGCAATCGTAGAAACTCACGGAGCTTTGAAACAATTAGCTGTTTCATTAAACAAAATTGCAAATGACGTTCGTATGTTAGCTTCTGGACCTCGTTCAGGTATTGGAGAAATTATCATTCCAGAAAACGAACCAGGATCTTCTATCATGCCAGGTAAAGTAAATCCTACTCAATGTGAGGCGTTAACAATGGTTGCAGCTCAAGTTATGGGTAACGATGTTGCGATTACAATTGGAGGAACTCAAGGTCATTATGAATTGAATGTTTTCAAACCAGTTATGGCTGCAAACTTCTTACAATCTGCACGTTTATTAGGAGATGCTTGTGTGTCTTTTGATGAGCATTGTGCGCAAGGTATTGAGCCAAATTATGCTCGTATCAAAGAATTAGTTGATAATTCATTAATGTTAGTTACAGCACTTAATACGAAAATTGGTTACTACAAAGCTGCTGAAATTGCTCAAACAGCTCACAAAAACAACTCAACGTTAAAAGAAACTGCAATCGCATTAGGGTATGTAACTGCTGAAGAATTTGACGAATGGGTAAAACCAGAAGATATGGTTGGTTCTTTGAAATAAGAATTTTTAAATCATTATATAGGAAGAGGTTGCTTAGGCAACCTCTTTTTTTGTTAAATTTATTTAAATTTGAGAAAAAGTTCCTTTATTAAGTGGAAAAATTGTAACTTTAATAAAAGTTTAGAATTATGGCAACTGTTAAACTAAAAAAATACGAACAAATCATAAATGAAATCCCTGAAGTAAGAGATTTTACGAGTGTTTATTTTTACGTAAATCGTTATAATATTGATCAAAAATATATTCAATATCTTGATGAATTATCAACGTTAAAAGACGAAATAATCTCAAGTTGGTTAAATATCACAACGCGTACATACAGAAATTATAAAACGAAAGATGTTTCTCTAAAAGATAATACAAAAGAGCATATTGTTTTATTGATTTCTTTATACAAACACGGTTTGGAGGTTTTCAATACAAAAGATGATTTCGAGAAATGGTTAACGACGCCTAATGTTTTGTTAGATAAAAAATCGCCAGCAGATTTTCTTGATACAGTTTCAGGTCTGAAATTTATCGATAATCGTTTGACTGCGATAGAATACGGAGAAAACGTCTAACAATGTTAGTTTACAATATTCGTAAAGCGAGATATTCAAAATCATTACAAGCTTCTGGAGTTGCCAACAGATGGAATAAAAATGATGAATTTGTTATTTATGCAGGAAGTTCTCGCGCGCTTTCAACCTTAAAATTGGTGGTGCATAGAAGTTCTATTAGCATTGATAACTCGTACAAATTATTAGTGATAGAAATTGATTGCGAAGAAGATGAAATTTATGAAATTAAAAAGTCTAAATTACCTAAGAATTGGCAATCTGTAGAGGCTTATCCCGAGTTACAAGAGATTGGTTCTGCTTGGTATCAGGATTTTAAATATTTGGTTATCAAATTTCCATCGTCAATCATTCCAAAAGAATATAATTATTTAATCAATACAAAACATCCTGATTTTTCTTCAAAGGTTAAAATCAAAGAATTAGAAGATTAAAATCGACTAAATATTTAGCCGATTTTTTTATGAATATTTTAAAGTTTTTTTAAATCTTTTTTAAATCTTTTTATACTTTAACAATAAACTATTTGTTACAACACTTACACTACTCAAAGCCATTGCAGCACCAGCAATCATAGGATCTAACAAAAATCCGTTAATTGGATAAAGCACTCCAGCAGCGATTGGAATTCCTATTACATTGTAAATAAATGCCCAAAATAAATTTTGATGAATTGTTTTGACCGTTTGCGTAGATAAATTAATTGCATGATCGATTTTTGTCAAATCTCCGCCAATCAAGGTAACTTCTGCCACATCAATCGCAATATCAGAACCATTTCCCATCGCAATCGAAACATCCGCCTGAGCCAACGCTGCACTGTCGTTAATTCCATCACCAACCATTGCAACAACTTTTCCTTTTTGCTGCAAATCTTTGATAATACTCATTTTATCATTTGGTAAAGCATTTGCGACAACTTGATCAATTCCGACTTGTTTTGCAATTGCATTTGCCGAAAATTCGTTGTCACCAGTCACCATCCAAACTTCAATTCCTTTTTCGTGAAAAGCTTTAATAGCTTCAACAGAAGTTGCTTTTATTTCATCAGAAATTCCAATTAATCCCAAAACTTTTTTATCATTTCCAAAGAAAGAAGTAGTATAATTTTTAATCGAAAAATCTTGAATAGCTTGTTTTACATTTTCATCAATTTGAATATTTAATTCAGTAATCCAACTTGTTTTTCCAACATAATAAGTGTCATTTAAAATATTAGCTTTCAATCCTTTTCCAGATATATCTTCAATTTTTAGTTCAGGTAAAATATCTTGTTTTCCAATATGTTCTGTAATCGCTTTTGCCAAAGGATGTTGCGAATTATTTTCGATTGTATAAAGCATATTTTTAGCAGAATCATCAAACCAAATCAATTCTTGTACTTTTGGTTTTCCTTCTGTAATTGTTCCTGTTTTATCTAAAATAATTGTATCAATTTTCTTCGCTAATTCTAAACTTTCAGCATTTTTGATCAAAATTCCTTGCTCAGCACCTTTTCCCATTCCAACCATAATCGCGGTAGGTGTTGCTAAACCAAGCGCACAAGGACAAGCGATAACAAGGACAGTAATCATCGATAAAAGGGCCATTGTAAAAGCATTTTCTTGACCTAAAACTAACCAAGTAATGAACGTTAGAATTGCAATAATAATTACAATCGGAACAAAAACACCTGCAATTTTGTCTACCAATTGTTGAACTGGCGCTTTACTTCCTTGTGCATTTTTAACCGATTGAATAATTTGAGCCAAAAGTGTATCATTCCCTACTTTCAAGGCTTTATATTGAATAGGAGAGTTTTGGTTTAAGGTCCCTGAAAAAACATTTGCATCAATTCCTTTTTCAACTGGAATTGGTTCTCCTGTCAATGAACTTTCATCGATAAAAGATTCTCCCGAAACAATAATTCCATCAACCGCAATTTTATCTCCAGGTTTTGCAATAATCAAATCACCAATTTGTACATCTTCAATTTTCACTTCAACCTGATCTCCATCTTTCACAACCAACACAGTATTAGGTTGTAATCCGATTAATTTCTTGATCGCTTCGGAAGTATTTCCTTTCGCACGTTCTTCCATCAATTTACCAATCAAGATAAAAACGATGATTAAACCAGCAGCTTCAAAATAAGGATGCGCATGCAAACCTTTGCTGTGCCAATATTCTGGAAATAATGTATTGAAAACGCTAAAAAGATAGGCTACACTTGTACTCAAAGTAACCAAAGTATCCATATTAGCCGATTTATTTTTCAATTGTTTCCAAGCACCGACGAAAAATTGTTGCCCAAAAATGAAAAGAATTGGCGTAGAAAGTGCCCACATAATGTAATTTCCGTAAGGCATATCCATAAAAAACATTCCAATAATAAATAAAGGAACTCCAAAAATTAAAGCCCAAATCACTTTATTTTTCAGCGTTTTGTATTTTTCTTCGTGAAGTTGTTCTATTTCTTCATCTTGATTTTTAGACTCATCAATCACCAAATCATAGCCAACTTCTACTAAAGCATTTTTCAAATTTTCTGGAGAAACTAGAGTAGGAATGTACTCTATTTTTCCCATTCCATTTCCGTAATTCACTTCCGCATTTACAACACCTAACTGACGATTAAGATTCGCTTGAGAACTACTCGCACACGAAGCACACGTCATATTGAGAACGGGATACGATTTTTCGACAGAATCTATTTTGAAGTTATTTTGCTTTAAAGTTTCGTAGATTTTAGGGGAAACTTTCCATAATTTCTTTGCCGAAACGTTAATCGTTTTAGCATCTAAATTCACAGCATATTCATCAAGATTTTCTATTTCAGAAAGTAATTTATTGATGAGTTCAACATCTTTTTCTGAATTCAAATTGATAATCGGTATAGTAAGTGTTAGTGCATTCATAACAGTAATTTTATGGGACAAATTTCCAAAGATTTTGGCGAGAAAGTATTATATAATTAGAGGTTAAAGTTACACTTTTTACTAATTACTTTAAGATGATATTAAAACGTTTCACGCCATCATTTTGTTGATAATACAAATAACCTTTGTGCGCTTCTATAATGTTTTTGGAAAGTGTTAAGCCAATTCCTGCACCATCTTTTCGAGTTGTATAAAAAGGTAAAAATATTTTGGAAATGATTTCTTCATCAATCAATTGTCCAGAATCTTGAATAATAATTTGCAATCGATTATCAGTTTGTTTCGATGAAATTTCAATAGATTTAGTTTCTACATTTTCTAATGAATAAATCGCATTTTTGATTAAGTTAATCAAAACTTGTTCAAATAAGATACGATCAATTTCAACTTCAATATTTTGTGGAATTAAATTCTGAAAAACAATATTTTTTTGATGAAATTCAGCCGAAAAAGATTGTTCAATTCCTTGGACAATTTCATACAAATTTTGTAACGATTTAACAGGGTTTGGTAACATGGTCAATTTACGATATTGCTCTACAAACGTCTGTAAATGCTGACTTCTATTCATAATTGTATCCAAACTCAAACGAATATCATCATAATCATTTTTGTCTAAATGATTCGCTTCAAAATAAGTTTTTGTGGTATTTGCTAATGAATAAATAGGCGTCAAAGAATTGATGATTTCATGCGCAATAACTTTCATAATATTCATCCAAGCCTCTTTTTCAGTGGAATCAATCACGCGCTGAATCGAATCAATAAAAATAATCGCATATTCATCATGAGCAATCAACGTTTTTGTGTTCTGAATCAGATAAGTTTGTCGCTCTTCATCATTAATTTGTATGTCAATTGTACTTTTAAAATCATCAAATTCTTTATTTTCTAAAGTTTCACAAAACTGTGGAATCAATTTTTTTAGATAATTCCACGAACTTGATTTTGGAACGCTAAATATCTTTTGAAAATGATGATTGATAAATATAATTTTTCGATCATTTTCTTCTTTTTTAAGAATCAAAAAGCCAAACGGAACTGCATTCAATAATTGATGATAAATGATTTCTTTAGACGAATTTAAAACATGTTCTTCTCTAATTTTATGATATAATTTTAATACAGAATTGTCTTTTTTATATTGATTTTGATTAATATTTAAGCTAAAGTCATTGTACAATAAAGCATCTATAATTTTCTGATTTTTAGAAAGATAATTTTTAGAAAAATGAATTATTTCCGTAATCGAAACAATTGTAATAATACATACAAATGTAAATGAAAACCAATAATTTTTGATTCCAATAAAAGCCAACATAAACAAAAGAAATGCTAAAAAAAGTATTCTGAGTACTAACTGAAAAATAAGAGAATTGCGTTTCATTATTTATAATTCGTAATGTTATATTTTTCTAATTTTCGATATAAAGCAGCACGAGAAACACCTAAATTTTCGGCTGTTTTACTAATATTTCCTTCAAAAAAATGTAAACGTTCTACAATTTTATTTCGCTCTATTTCGTTCAAATTATTTGAATTATCTGTTATTTTTTGAGGAATAAATGTTGTGAAACCTATATTTTCAATCGTAATTTCATTTTCTTCAGCCAAAATAATTGCACGTTCGATTCTGTTTTGCAATTCTCGAATGTTTCCGTTCCAATCGTAGTTTTCTAATTGATGTAAAATTTGTTCATGGATAATAGGTTTTTCTACTTCATATTTATCAACATAAAGTTCTAAAAAATAATCAATCAAAGGTTTAATATCTTCTTTTCGTTCGCTAAGACTTGGCATTGTAACTGAAATTGTATTGATTCGATAATATAAATCTTCCCTAAAACGACCTTCTTTTACTGCATTTTCAAGATTCGCATTCGTAGCAACAATAATCCGAACATCAATTTTTCTTGGTAAACTTTCTCCTAAACGAATAATTTCTTTATTCTGAATTACTTGCAAAAGTTTTGCTTGTAAATGATTTGGTAAATTCCCAATTTCATCTAAAAAAATTGTTCCATTATTTGCTGCTTCAAATCGACCAATTGTATCTTCTTTTGCATCGGTAAACGCACCTTTTTTATATCCAAATAATTCACTTTCAAATAGATTTTCGTTTAAAGAACCTAAATCAACATGAACAAATTTTTCTGTATTTCGAGAAGAATTTTCATGAATTGATTTTGCCAAAACTGATTTTCCTGTACCATTTTCGCCTAAAATCAAGATTGTTGCATCGGTTTTTGCAATTTTATTGGTGATTTTATATACTTTTTCGATACTCGGAGAATTTCCGTAAAACAACTTATTTTCTTTCGCTTCTTTTATTTTCCTCGATTTTCTAAGTTGTTTTATCGCTTCTTTTATAAGATTAACTAATTTATCATTATCCCATGGTTTTAAAATATAATCAATCGCACCAAGTTTTAAACCTTCAACCGCAGTTTCTACACTTCCATAGGAAGTCATTAAAATTACTCTCGTTTTTGGTTGCGCATGTTGAATTTCTTTCAGCCAAAAAATTCCTTCTTTTCCATCTTCATAACCTGTTCTAAAATTCATGTCCATTAAAACAACATCAATTTCATTTTCTACCAAGATTTGAGGAATCTTTTTAGGATCAGAACAAGTGATAATTGTTTCGAATTGGCGTTTCAAAAGTAGTCGACTTGCAATTAATATTTCTTCTTGATCGTCTAAAATCAGTATAGTGGCTAAAGTTTTCTTCATATTCAGTTTTGTCATGTGTCCGTTTCTGAACAAATAAGTGTTCGTTTTCGGACAGTCTATTTTTTATATAATTTTTTAAAAGAATTGATTTCAATGCTTTAAGAAATTATAAATTTTGGGCATATTTATTACGTATTGATAATTAGTAAAATAACCATAAATAAACGGTTGTTTGGTAAATTTAATAAATAATGGATACGAAAATCAATCAAAAAAATAAAAAATATAAACGCCTCGGAATAATTGCTGTAACGACCATAATTTTAGGCGGTTCGAGTTTTTATTTGATGAATCGACCGCGAACTTTAACTGTAAGTGCAAATGAATTGATGATAAAAGACGTTTCTGAAGATTATTTTGAAGATTTTGTTGTTTTTCAGGCACAAATAGAACCAATTAATTCAATCTTTATCAATGTGATAGAAGGTGGTTCTGTTCAAGAAATATTTGTAGAAAATGGTGAGAAGGTGACAAAAGGATTACCAATTGCACGATTATATAATCCGAATACGGAACTTAATTTTTTGACGCAAGAAACGGCAATTATTGAACAAATGAATCAATTAAATGTTGCAAAACTATCTATTCGGAATCAAGAATTAGATCTATCAAAGGATTTTGTAGGAATTGAACACGATTTTAATCAATCAAAATTAGATTATGAACTAAATCAAAAGTTATATGATCGAGAAGTGTTAGCAAAAAATGAGTGGGAGAATACGAAGGAAAAAATGCGCTATCAGCAAGAACGAAAAGCAATTATTCAAAAAAGTTTGGTAAAGGAACGTGAATCAAATTCGATTCAATTAAAGCAAATTAATGAAGCTTTAGCTATCATGCAAAAAAGTCTAGTAACGCTTCGGAAAAACAAACAAAATTTCTTGGTTTTAGCACCTGAAACTGGTCGTTTAAGTTCTTTTGAAGCGACATTAGGACAATCAATAGAAGCAGGAAAAAGCATAGGAAAAGTGGATATTCTAAGCGGTTATAAATTAGTTGCAATGGTAGATGAATATTATTTGGATAGAATTCAAGAAAATCAATATGGACAAATCGAAATTAAAGGAAAAATCATAAAAGTGAAAGTGACTAAGATTTCTCCAGAAATAAAAAATGGAAAATTTAAAACAGAATTAGAATTTATTGATAAAATTCCTGAAAATTTACAAGAAGGTTTATCCGTAGGAGTAAAATCGATTTTATCCGAGAAAGAGAAGAAATTAGTGATTCAGAAAGGTTCCTTTTATACAACCACACAAGGGAAGTGGATTTTTGTTGTTAATAATGATAAAGCAACACGAAGAAAAATTGAATTAGGAAGAGAAAATCCGAGTGTTTATGAGATATCCTCAGGATTAAAAGTAAATGAAAAAGTAATTATTTCGAATTACGAAGATTATAAAGAAGTACAAGAATTAACGATAAAAAAATAATAACACACAATTTTAGCTGTCATTTCGAGCTTATCGAGAAATCTATAAAATACAGATTCCTCATTTCGCTAAAAGCTATGTTCGGAATGACAAAAAATAAATTAAAAAAATAACATCATGATTAAAATAGAAAACTTATCAAAAATATTTATCACAGAAGATATTCAAACAAAAGCGTTGAATGAGATTAATTTAATAATCAATTCTGGAGAATTTATTTCCATTATGGGCCCTTCAGGTTGTGGAAAATCAACTTTATTGAATATTATTGGATTATTGGATTCTTTCAATGGAGGAAGTTATACCTTGAATAACCTTGAAATGTCTAATGCAAACGAATCGAAACGCTCTCAAGTTAGAAAAGAAAACATAGGATTTATCTTCCAAAATTTCAACTTAATTGATGAATTATCAGTTTATGATAATATCGAATTACCTTTGATTTATTCTAAAGTTTCGAACTCGGAACGAAAAAAACGAGTGCAAGAAATTGCCGAAAAATTAAACATTGTCCATCGTTTGCAACATTATCCACAGCAACTTTCTGGTGGTCAGCAACAACGTGTTGCAGTAGCAAGAGCTTTAGTGATTAATCCTAAAATAATTTTGGCTGATGAACCAACAGGAAATTTGGATAGTATTAATGGAAATGAAGTCATGGAGCTTTTGACCGATTTGCATGCGCAAGGATCTACAATTTTGATGGTGACACATTCGGCTCATGATGCGGCTTACTCTGATAAAATTATTACCATGAAAGATGGTGAAATTCTTTCTGAAAAAATGAATCAGAAAAATGTAAATGTTTTTGAGAAAACTAAAATTTAAATTCAATGCTAAAAAATTGGCTTAAAATATACTTAAGAAATACGATCAAGAATAAAGGGTTTACATTTCTTACAATTCTTGGTTTAGCTATCGGAATTGCTGGTGTTATTTTTTCGACTTTATATTGGAAAGATGAAACGAGTTACAATCAATGGAATCCGAATATTGGTCGCGTATTTGAAACATTAACTGTATTTCAGAGAGGTGGAGAAACTTGGCCTACAAGTGTTGAACCTTTGCCTCGTTACTTAAAAGAAAAATCAGATAAGATAGAAAGTTATTGTTGGTTTGAAGGTTGGTATGGGCAAGAAACTTATTACGTCAATAATAAAAAAGTTTATGTTACTGGAATTACTAGTACAGATCAGAATTTTTTTGATTTTATTCCATTCAAGTTTATAAAAGGAAGTGTAGATGATTTTCGCAAAAACAGATATGGTGTTGCAATAGAAGAGAGTGAAGCAATCAAAATCTTTGGTAAAGAAAACCCTGTAGGGAAAATCTTGACAACATATGATGGAATAAAGATGCCGATTTATGGTGTTTTTAAAGCAGAAAAATACACAAGCTTTCAACCTAAAATGGTTATTTCTAATATTTATTCACGTTTAGAGGATATTAAGGATAACTGGGGAAATTATGGCACAGGACTATTTATAAAGCTTAAAAATCCTGCAGACAAACTAGAAGTAGAGAAACTGGCTACACAATTATTTTATGAGAATAATACAGTTAAAAATGCGCAACGAGAAGGAGTTTCAGTAGAAGAATTTTCAAAGATATACGAACCTGTTAAAGTACAATTACAGCCTTTAAAAGATTCGAGATTAAATGCCAAAGTTTCAAGACTTCCGGAAGGAATGGGAAACAAACTGTTTTTACAGATTAACCTGGGATTATCTTATCTGATTTTAATTTTATCCATCATCAATTATATTAACCTTTCCACTGCACAAGCAATTAGAAGAGCAAAAGAAGTAGGAATCAGAAAAGTGGTTGGAGCAACCAAACGAAATATTGTTGTCCAATTTATTGTAGAAACAACCATTACAACTGTTTTGGCATTTGTGGTTGCTTTGGCTTTGGTTGAAGTAGGTTTACCCAGTTATAATCAGCTGATTGACAAAAACCTGGAAATAGAAATTATCCCGTTTATCCCATATCTTGTAGCGATTTTCATTGTAGTTGTGATTATTGCCGGAATTTTTCCTGCCATTTATGTGTCAAATTTTAAAGAGCTTAACGTTCTAAAAGGGAATTTTTCAAGAAGCAAGAATGGAATTTGGTTACGAAATGGAATGTTGATTTTACAATTTTCTATTGCTACATTCTTTATTGTAGCTGGAACTCTTGTTATTCAACAAATGAATCATATTGCAAAAAAAGATTTGGGATTTTCAGGAGATCAAGTGATTAGTATTCCGTTTAAAAGACAGGATTTAGGAGAAAATAAGTTCAATTTTTACGAAAGTTTCCAGCAAGATTTAGCAAAAATTAAAGGCGTACAAAGCATTAATGCAACGGCATTTAAGTTTGGTTCCGGTGGAGCAATATCCAACACAAGTTTTAGAGTAAAAGATAAACAATTGGTAACAGATAATATGGCGATTGACTTTGGCTTTCTAAACATGATGAAAATTGAAGTAAAAGAAGGACGAGATTTAGATCCTAAAATCTCATCTGATACAATTTCCAGTGTTCTTATTAATGAAACCGCAAAAAAACATTTTGGAGAAACATTAAAGTTAAATGACGAGTTCGATTGGAATAATCAAAAATTAAAACTGGTTGGAGTAATAAAAGATTTTAATTTGGGAGAGCCACAGGCTAAGATTAGACCAATGATGTTTTTTCATTTTAAAGTTGTAAAGTGGATGCCTTCCAATCTTCAAAATATACTGATTAAAATAGACACAGAAGATACAAAAGAAACCATCGATAACATTGAAACGTTTTGGAAAGCTAAAGTTAATCAAGATTATCCATTTGAATATGAATTTGTTGATAAGCAATTTGCTCGTTCGTATGAGAATTACACAAAACAAGAGAAAATGTTCAAAATTCTAAATGTTATTGTGATTACAATCGCATTATTTGGATTGTTTGCGCTTTCATCTTACACAATCGAACGTAAATACAAAGAAATTTCTTGAATTATTCTTACGGAACTTTTTATGCGCAGAAAATTAAGAGTTTGGCGGATACTAATTTTCAGTTTGGAAATCAATTAAAAGACAACAAAAGTCAATATATTGGATTGAATCTTTCTATTCCAATTTATTCGAGAGGAAATACAGCGCAACAACGAGAATTGAAAAAAATTGAATTACAATTAAATGAAGTGCAAAAAGATAAAGAGGAAAAACGATTAAATGATCTCGTTAATCTTGAAATAAAAAAATTAAATTTATTGAAAGATTTGACCAATTCTTTAATTGAAATTGTAAAAACTTCTGAACAATCTTTTGAAACCACAGAAACAAAATATAAGTTTGATAAAGTTGATGCTTCTGTTTACAAATCGTCTAAAAATCAAGTGTTAAAATCAAAATATAATGAACTCAATAATAATTTGAGTCAAGTATTTATTCAAAATCAATTAAAAATTTTAGTTGAAAATTAAAACTATACAAAATAAAAAACGACTCAATTATTGAGTCGTTTTTTATTTATAATTTGTTATTTATTCGGTAATTGCGGTGGACGCATTTTGTATTGATTCTGTTTCAAACTCATCAAAAAAGCTTCTAATGCATCCATTTCCGAAGCAGTTAAATTCAATTTCTGAACTAACTCTGTTGTTTTCGGAAATAATGAATCATTTTCTGTTTCTCATTTGGTTGAAAATGGAACATTCCTGCATTGTACATATTGATTACACCACGAATCGTAGGAAAAAGTCCGTTGTGCATATAAGGAGCATTTTGAGGAACTTCTCGTAATGAAGGTGTTTTGAATTCACCAACATTCTTAGCCAATTTAGTTGTATTGTATAATCCTAAATCCTCGTATTCTCGACCATAATATGTCAAACCTATATTATGAAATTTATTATCCGAAAAATATGCTGTATTGTGACAATTGATGCAACGCGCTTTTGTACGGAAAAGATGTAAACCTTCAATTTCTTGATCAGTTAATTCATCCGATTTTCCTGAAATAAATTTATCAAATCTATTTTTTGGTGATAAAATCGTACGTTCAAAGGTTGCAATTGCTTTTGTAATACGGTCATTCGTTACTTTTTCGTCACCAAAAGCAGCTTTAAATAATTCTTTGTAACCATTAATTTCAGCAATTCGTTTTGTTGCAAAATCAATATGATGATTCATTTCTTTTTTATCACGAATCGGAAATTCAGCTTGTTCTTCCAATGTTTTTGCACGACCATCCCAAAACATCACTTTTGAGTAAGCAACATTCATCAAACTCGGCGAATTACGCGCTCCCAATTGTCGATCTTCGCCATAAGGAACACGACGACCATCACCCCAATTCAGCTCAGGATCGTGGCAATTTGCACAAGAAATTTGATTTGAATTTGATAAACGAGGATCAAAAAATAAGGATTTTCCTAACTCAGCTTTTTCTTTAGAATACGGATTATCTTTAGGAAAAGGAACTTCGCCTAATGTACCAATATCTTCAAAACCATCTTTCAAAACACTTTCGTCAACAGTTGGTTTAGGCCATTTTGACTGATCTCCGCTACTATACAATGCACGTAATTCGGTAACTGTATAACCTTGATCGATTATTTTGTTACTGTTAAACGCATAAAATAGAGTAGTCGCACCAAATGCAACGATTGGAAGCATTTTTTTCATCTTCATTCTAATAATTTAATTGAATTCCGAAATTCATTAAATACGTATTATCTGTATTGATTTCGGTAAAATTGCTCTTATTTGTTGCAAATATACCTTTTAACTGCGTATATACTTCGATTGTTTTATTGTTTTTTACAGGTAAAATGTAGCGAATAGAAGTTGAAGCATCAAAATGATTGGTTGTATTGTACGCATAATCATAAGCCGCTACATTGTCATAGAAAGTATCTTCGTTGATTCCAGTCATTTTTGTATAATCAAAATAAGAATCCAATAAAGCATAATAATTAAAAGCTAAACCAATATTTATTTTCGAATTATCATTCAACATTAAATCTTTATTTCCATAAATACCAACATCTAACGATTTAATTTTCATGTCATAAATAGCTAAAGCATCGTAATATTTGTTCTGATTATAGCTTGTTTTGAATCCAAGAAAATAATTCATTTTCGTAACATCACGATTAGCTAAGTTAACATCAAAATTTAGATTTTGTAAACGATTTTGATAATTCATTCCACCGATAGAAACATCGTAATTTTCACCATCTTTTCTCGAAAAATCTAAACGTGTATTGATTGTATTGTTATCAAATTTTGTCATAAAATTCGCATAAGCAAAATGCTCGTTGATATCCCAAACATAGATAAAGAACTTATCTTCTTTTGTTTTGCTATCATACATTCGCTGTTGATTTTCTTGGTAATTGTAACCTAAAATCAACTTTGTATTGTCTGAATTAAATTGATATCCACCACCGATTTTAGAAATGATATTTCGTGTAAAATATTCGTAAATTGTTTTTTCGTTATCTATTTTATTTCTCAATGGATTATTAATTTCGCGACCATAACCAGCCATGTAACGCAAATAGGTATTCGAATTTTCTTCTACATCTTGATTTCTACCTTTATACTTTAGACTATAATCTTTATCTTTTCGACCATATGAACCTAACACAAAAATCTGATGTCCCTCAAAAAGTTCATAACCAACTTGAATTTCTCCAACTAATTGATTGTTTTTAATCTCTGGACGAGGATCTAATTTACGCGCCATTTTGTTGACATTCAATTCAGCTTTTGCAGCCAAAGTTAAATTGCCAAAATTTTTCGAAACTCCACCACGAATCAAATATTGCTGATTATCCCAATCTGCTGCACGCGGAACGTAGAAATATTGAGGAGAAAGCACTTGTTGCTCATCTGTACGCTCTTCAGAAAGGTTCCATGAAAGATTTTTTTCATTGAATTTCTGCAAGTCAATCATTCCGAAAATTCTAAAACCATTTTCAGTTGTATATAAACCTTCGCTCAAAAAACCGTAACGACTTGTTTCTTCTGCTGTTTGTTTACGCGAAAATTGATTGTTTTTATGACTGAAATAAATTCCAGTATGCGTATAATCTTTAATCGGTAAAGAATGTGTCGCAACAGGTAATTGCCAATTCAAATCCTTTATAACTTGTTCAGCTTCGTTAGAAGTTACTTTTATCGAATCATTTTCTTGCGCAAATGATGTACTTCCTAAAAGTAAACAAGCAAAAGAAACAATTTTCAATAATTTGTTATCGTATGTTGTTAAATCAATTGATTTCATGTTTTTTAATTTCTATTGCGCAAAAATCTTTGGTTCAGCTTTGATGTTTACAAAATCGTTTGTCGAATTGTTTGTATCCTTCAAAATTATACGACCATTAATTGTTTTTTGAGTTTTACGAATAATAGATGTTGATGTATAAGATCCTGCTGTTAAATAGACGTAACCAGCATCTTGTTTGTTCTGTAATTTTTTCGGAACCAATTTAGTTCCCATGTCTTGTGTTGTTTCTACAGCATCTAAAATAAAATAATTCGGCAATTGTAAATACTGATACGTCGTTTTATTTGATGGATTTTTAACTTTTCCAAAACCATTTATATCATTTTCATCAGCCCTAAAAAGAATATAAGCTTGACGACCTAAATTATCTAACAATAAATCTTTATTTCCATTTGCCCACCAAACAATATCTAAATCTGGAACAGCAGGATTTTGAATATCATATGAATATTGAGAACCTAAATAGCTCGTCATATTTACCTCAAAATCTGCATTTGATAAATCGACCGTCAACTCTGGTTTTAGAATTTCGATTACTTTACCATTTGCATCGGTGTAATTTCCTTTGTGATTTATCGCCGTTTGCGCAATTGTAATACTTTGTCCTGGTTGAACTGGATAAGTCGTTCCATTTCCTGGAATACGAACCGCATTCGCAACATACACATAACCTGTATTTGCTTCTGCACCTTTTGTGTTTCCTTCACCTTTAGACCAATCTAATTGTCCATTTGCTTGGGAATATGGTTGAGATTCGACTGTATTTGCGCCAAATAATTGTCCAAAAATTAAACCATCTGCATAAATTACTTCATTCGTCATTCCTGTTTGTATATTTTTTAGAATTGTTTTCGCATTTACAGGTAATTTTGAAGCATCAAAATCGCTATCAAAAGTAACTTTTGTTGTAAATGTAACGGGTTGAACCGCTGAATTTCCAAAATCATCATCAGAACAAGAATTAAATAATAAACTTGCTAAAATAGGAGTGAGAAGTATATATTTTTTTAACATAATAATCTTTTTTGAAATTGTTTAGAATTAGAAAGTATATTCAATTTTACCTCCCAATGAAAATTTTGCGATTTTTGAAACAATTCTTTCACCAGAATCGTTGATATAAGTAGGTTTTAAACCAAAAACATTTGTTGTATAAACAGATACTTTGAATCCATTTAAGAAATCTTTCGAAATACGTAAATGAAAATTATGCAATGAATTTTGTAATTCTGCTAATGTTTTTTGTGGAGCTTTAATCAAATGTCCGTATAATTCTGTATTTCCTCGATCTTCGACAGGAATTTCGTGATAAACAGAATTTTCATCTAAGTAACCAATTGGATTTCTATTGTTGTATTTATCGTGATTTTGAATAAAAATATGTTCTGTACGAAGAGATAAAATCAATCCAACTTTTTTTAAATGATAATTAAAATTTGTTCCAAACATTAAAGCTTCATCATTCGATTTTGGATTATAATAAACAGCATATTTCTCTTTTGCTAAAACATTTGTAGAAGCCGAATATTCATAAACAGGCTTATTATTTGTAGTTTTTGTATACGAACCATTCACTGAAATATCTAAATTTAGAGGTTTGATTCGGTTAAAATTCATAAACATTTCAATACCTTTATCTGTCGATTCTAAATTATTTTCCAAAGTATTATAAATAATTTGATAGGCTTCTTTCCCAATAACAGAATAAGTTGGAGTAGAAGTGGATGTGTCGACACTAATTGTAGAACCTTCTAAAGTTGCTACATGATCAACTCTTGAAATTCCATCCTTCAATTGATTATAATACCCTGTTACATTTAATGATCCAAAAGGTAAATTAACATCAAAACCAATTTCTGAATTGTAAGATCTACTTGGTTTCAAGTTTAAGTTATTTCCTTCCAAAAGAAACGTTTCAATCCACCCATATTGTTTATTGTTGACATAATAAATTCCGTCTCCCAACAAACGATCATAAATTCGATCTCCCGTGAATAGCTGATTTAACGAAGGTGCTTTAGAAGCAATACCGTATCCACCACGAATTCTAAACACTTTATTGAACGCATAAGATGTATTTATACGCGGTTGAAATGTGTTATTTCCATACTGATTATCGAATCTAAATCCTAAATCTAATTTGAAAACATTGTCATTTTCGCCAAATTTTACAATTCTATCTTCTGCATAGACAGACAATTGCCATTGCGTTTTGGTATTTTTGAAATTATAATCACGATAACCTAAACCACCTTTTGCACCGCTTAATGTATAATAATTAGGCGTTGTATTTTCGTCCGTATATGTCCCTCGACCTTTGTTAGAGCTTGATCGAGAAGATAAACCAACAGAAAAAGTATGGTTCCAATTATTTTTAGATTCGTAATTTTTCACACCTTCTATATTTAAGAAAGTAGACATCGGAATTCCTTCTACATTTTTGACAAACGTGTATTGATTTGGTAAAAATATCGCATCCGAAATTCCATTTTCCGTAGAAGTTGTAACCGCAGCAGTTGCGACATTATTCCAACGTTCTTCTTTCGAATTTTGCTTTTCATAACTGATATTTGCATCAACATTCAAAGCATCAATCCAATCTTTTTTCAAGTTCCATTTCAGATTATTAGATAATCGAATCGAAAACTTGTCATTCTTTATTTTAGGATCCGAAATATCATCTGGATCATATTTTATTTTATCATTATTGATTGCGAAACTTCCTTCTAAAGTATTAACCAATGTATTGATTTTGTTTGATGATTTCCACGCCGCATTTGTTGTTATACGATTATAGGATTTTAAATTATCGCGAACATCTTCATTAGAAGCCAAATAATTACCCGACAAACTCAAGAAATTTCTATCATTAATTTTAAAACCTTTTGACATATTATATTCAGTCGTCGCATCTAACATCGAAATGGAAGCGCGTAGGGGAGTTGCACTAACTTTAGAATTGATGATGATTAATCCTGAAGTTAAATCACCATATTTTGCAGGAGCTATTCCTTGAATAATTTTTACTTCATCGATATTAGCAGTTGTAATTTGACGTAAATCAACACCATAACTAGGGTTATTAAAATCATTGAAACCACCACCAGATAAGGAAGTAAACGCTTGCATATTTTCATTGTTCGAAATTGGAATATCGTTGACTACAATCGACGTCCCAAACGCTTTATTCTGAAAATAATCTTTGCGATCATTATTTGTATTACTTGACAAACTTCCTGATAATCCCAAATTATTTGAAGAAATCGCAGTTCTAAAAACAACATTTTTGAACTCGTTATTATTAAAATCCATTGTTACTTGTCCTGGTAATTGTTGCAAAACTTCGTTTAACGAAAACGCTTGCACATTTTCTATTGCTTCTTTACCAAGCGTAATCTCGGAATATTCTTTCTTTTTTTTGGGAAAATATCAACTTGTTCCAAACGTAAAGTTTGATTGTATAACACAATCGAAACGTTATTTTCTGAAGAATCTACAACAATTTCTTGTGTTTCTTTTCCTTTTTGAGAAAAAGACAAATTAGTATTCTCGTTCGTTAATTCTATTGTAAAAAAGCCATCCGAATTTGTTTGTGTCCATCGTTTCGTTTGAGGATCCTGAACCTGAACGTTAGATAATTTTTGACCATTTTCATCCGTCACAGTACCAGTTAAAATTCGTTGGGCATTTACAAAACCAAATTTTAATAAAATGAGTAAAGAATATTTAATTCCAATTTCTGTAAAAGGAATCGTTATAATTAATGGAAAATATTTGTTAGTTAAAAACAATAGAAACGAATGGGAATTGCCTGGAGGAAGATTAGAACAAAATGAATTAGTAGAAGAAACTGTTGTTAGGGAAATCAACATTTAAAATTATAAATAATGGATATATAAAAGAGCTTAATAAAATACTTTATTTAACATAATATATATTATAATAATAATATTTCATAGAAATATTATTATTAATAATCTTTATTATGTAAAGTTGAATAATGTCGTCTACCTATTATTTGGGATTATCTATACAACTTTGAAGGTTTTAGATTAGGAATATATTTTAGAACAATATAATTTGCAAACTATTTAAAACTATAATATGTCCATAATAACTATTTTTTATTGTGTCTGTTACAAAAATAATTTTTGATAATTTATTTTGTAAACTTTTATACAATTTTATGTCTTTCTTCTCTAATTTAAATTGATATGAACCTCCATACTCTGTTTCCGCATAATCATCAAATTGATTAATTTCTATATTTACTTTTTAAATAAAGTTTATAGAATATGTGTATTCATAGTCATTTAATTTCCACTCTAGCTCATCATCTTTTGTATAATTATAATATACTATTATACCATCTTTCTCTCTAGCTCCATTAAGACAGTTTATAAAAATTCCGAAAAAAATAACTATTAAGAAAAATCTATTTAACATAATATATTTAGTTTAAAATAAAAAAACCTCTAACAATTAGAGGTTTTAATATACTATAAATTATTGTATTATTATTACATTTTTGGCATTCCTGGGAATCCACCTGCAGGCATATTTTTAGACATTGTTTCCATCATCTTTTTACCATTTGCAGAATTCATAAATTTCATCATTTTTCCCATTTCAGAGAATTGTTTCAATAATTGATTCACTTCTTGTAAAGATGTTCCAGAACCAGCTGCAATTCTTTTCTTACGAGAATTATCGATAATATTTGGATTTTTACGCTCTTTTTTCGTCATTGAGTGAATAATCGCTTCAACCCCTTTAAAAGCATTGTCGTCAATATCTACATCTTTCAACGCTTTTCCAGCTCCAGGAATCATTCCAACCAAATCTTTCATATTACCCATACGTTTGATTTGCTGAATTTGTTTTAAGAAATCATCAAAATCGAAGCTATTTTTTGCAATTTTCTTTTGCAAACGTTTTGCTTCTTCTTCGTCAAATTGCTCTTGAGCACGCTCTACTAACGAAACAACGTCACCCATTCCCAAAATACGATCCGCCATACGTTCTGGATAGAAAACATCTAAAGCTTCCATTTTCTCACCAGTAGAAATAAATTTGATTGGCTTATCAACAACAGTTCTAATCGTTAAAGCAGCTCCACCACGTGTATCACCGTCTAATTTTGTTAAAACAACTCCATTATAATTCAATACTTCATTGAAAGCTTTTGCAGTATTCACCGCATCTTGACCTGTCATAGAGTCTACAACAAATAAAGTTTCGGTAGGATTAACTGTTTGGTGAACGCGACGAATTTCATCCATCATTTGCTCATCAATCGCCAAACGACCAGCTGTATCGACAATAATTACATTATTTCCATTTTGTTTTGCTTGTGCAATCGCTGATTGAGCAATTTCTACAGGATTTTTGTTTTCTAAATCAGCATAAACATCTACACCAATTTGCTCTCCTAAAACTTGTAACTGATTGATGGCAGCTGGACGATAAACATCACCAGCAACTAATAATACTTTTTTGTTTTTCTTAGTTTTTAGGAAATTAGCTAATTTACCAGAAAAAGTTGTTTTACCAGAACCTTGCAAACCAGCAATCAAAATAATTGTCGGATTATCGTCTACTTTCAGTTCAGTAACCTCACCTCCCATTAATTTTGCTAATTCATCATGAACAATTTTTACCATTAATTGTCCAGGATTAAGCGACGTAATTACGTTTTCACCTAAAGCCTTTTCTTTTACCGTATTTGTAAAATCTTTTGCAACTTTATAACTAACATCGGCATCAACAAGGGCTCTACGCACCTCTTTTACGGTTTCTGCAACGTTAATTTCTGTAATTTGTCCTTTTCCTTTTAAGGTATGTAATGCTTTATCTAATTTATCCTGAAGATTTTGAAACATTTTGAGTCAATTTTAGGACACAAATATAAAAAAATTATACCGAATAATATAAAATCACACAACAAGGGTTTTAATTAAGTTATAATGATTAACTTGCGTGCTCAAATTTTGGTTGAATGAAAAAAGGTTTAGTACTATTTTTATTCTTTGTTACTGGGGTGGTTTTCAGTCAAACAAAGAATAACCAAACTTATTATTTTTTTTCCATCGCTTATGGACAAGATAATGAAGTTTATGTGACAGATGTTTATGAAGCAAACATCGATAACAAAGATATCTACGGCAAATTGGCAGATAGATATACAAAGTTTCAGAATTATTTATTGAAAAATGGAACGATTGGTTCTTTAAAAGAAATTCAAACGGGTTACGAAAAGAATTATCAGAAAAAAGAACAAGCTGAAGCTGAACAAAAATATTTTCTATCTACATTAGAAAAACAACAATTTACAGCGAAAATGGTTAATTATTCGCTTTAAAGCATAAAAAATCCACTTCAAATGAAGTGGATTTTTTTATTTTTATTTTGAACTGATTTATTGATCGTTCAATAATCTTGCTGCTTCTTTTGCAAAATAAGTTGAAATTAGGTCTGCTCCTGCTCTTTTGAAACAAGTTAAAGACTCTAAAATTACTTTATCATTATCTAACCAACCTTTTTCTACAGCAGCTTTTATCATCGCATATTCACCTGAAACCTGATAAACAGAAACCGGAACTTGTAAATTATCTTTCACTAATTTAACAATATCCAGATATGCCATACCTGGTTTTACCATCAAAATATCTGCACCTTCTTCTACATCCGCAATTGCTTCGCGCAATGCTTCTTGTGAATTATGGTAATCCATTTGATAGGTTTTTTTGTCTTTCGGAATTTCTTGAGAATCAACTGGTGCAGAATCTAAAGCTGTACGGAAAGGTCCATAAAAAGATGATGCATATTTCGCAGCATACGTCATAATTCCTACATTATGAAAACCGTTCTCCTCCAACGCAGCGCGCATCGCTCCTATTCGACCGTCCATCATATCAGAAGGCGCAACAAAATCTGCACCAGCTTCTGCATGAGATAATGTCATTTTTACCAAAGCATCAACTGTTTCATCATTAATAACTTCTCCATTTTTGATGATTCCGTCATGACCATAAATTGAATATGGATCTAAGGCAACATCAGGCATTACAATCATTTCTGGAACAGCATCTTTAATTGCTTTGATTGTATTTTGCATCAATCCGTTTGGATTCCAAGCCTCTTTACCTGTATTATCTTTTAAGTTATCACTAACTTTACAATATATGTTAACTGATTTTATACCTAAATCCCAAATTTCTTTTACTTCTTTTACAGTATTGTCAAGAGATTGGCGGTAAATACCTGGCATTGCAGCAATTTCTTCCTTCACGCCTTCTCCTTCAGCCATAAAAATTGGTAAAATAAAATCGTTTGGTGACAAATGATTTTCGCGAATCATACTACGAATTGATTCGTTTTTGCGTAGTCGTCTATGTCTGTTATATAAAAACATTTGATTAAAATTTTAGACAAATTTACTCGATTTCATTTGAATAAGGCTAATGAATAATATCAATTATATTTATTGATTTTAAAAGAAAATCAATCATTTGAATAATCAATTAAAATATTTATCATTCATTATATTATTTGGATTAATATCTTGTAATAAAAGCAATTATAAAACGATTCAATTTAGAAGTTTTTCTATGGAAATTCCGAAAGATTGGAAAAAAGTGAAATTAGGCGGAATTGATAGTGAAGTTGGAGGAATTATTACTCCAAATAATGATACATTAATTTATGATTATGGTTTACTTGCAGGCGGAGATTTTGATATTAATGCTAAAATTGCAGATAGTATTTTTACAACTATTTTAAATAATAATCCTGATTTAGAATTGGAAAAAATCTCTGAATTATATATCAATAAACTTCATAAAACAAATATTGATTCTATCGTACATTCAAAATACCAGATTTCTTATATTGTTATTGATCATCAAAAAGCAAAACTTATACAATCAAATCATCATAAATTAATTGCAGTTTATATGGATACTATTAAAAACTCAACTTCAAAATTTAATTTTATTGGTTACAATTTAGATGAAAAGTCACAAGAAGAATTTATAAATTCTATTAAAACAATCAAATTCAAAAAATAGATTTAAACTTGCTCAAACGTAGCTAAACAAATATCTTTGCAGCATGCGAATAGATATTATCACTGTTTTACCCGAATTATTAGTTAGTCCATTTTCTGCCTCGATTATGAAACGTGCGCAAGACAAAGGTTTAGCTGAAATTCATGTTCACGATTTGAGAGATTTTGGAAAAGGACGTTATCGTCATGTAGATGATTATCCGTACGGAGGAACTTCTGGAATGGTGATTATGTGCGAGCCTTTGGACAAAATGATTTCGAAATTGAAAGATGAACGAACTTATGATGAAATTATTTATTTGACGCCAGATGGTGAAACGTTGAATCAAACAATTGCGAATGATTTGTCGTTGAAAGGAAATCTTATGATGATTTGTGGACATTACAAGGGAATCGATCAACGTATTCGAGATATGTATGTGACGAGAGAAATTTCGATTGGCGATTATGTGCTTTCTGGTGGAGAATTTGGCGCAATTATTTTGGCTGATTCTATTATTCGTTTATTACCTGGCGTAATTGGTGATGAGACTTCTGCCCTTTCAGATTCGTTTCAAGATGATTTGTTAGCGCCACCAATTTATACGCGTCCTGCCGAATATAAAGGTCTAAAAGTTCCTGATGTTTTACTTTCGGGTAACTTTCCTAAAATTGAAGAATGGTTGCATGAAAAAGCAGTTGAACGTACAAAAGAACGTCGCCCAGATTTGTTAGAAAAAAGATCAAAATAAACTAAAAAAAGCTT